>NZ_CP109994.1:1501773-1802128 GCF_025947065.1 Flavobacterium sp. N1736 | reverse complement strand
ATCAAAAATATCAAACCGACGGACCAAGCTGGGAAAATGATAAAGTTGGTTTTAGACATTATTTAGACGGAAGAAATTCTAAAGATGTTTTCGGGAAAAAAATACCCGGAATCACGCCCGAAGATGTGGGTATAAACAGCAAAGGCGCCGTTGAAGATAATTATCACGTAATGTACGATTGGGGAAGAGATATTTTTCCTGTTGGAAATTCTGCCGGATTAGGCGGTTTTGCCTTATTGAAAGACAATAAAATCAACAGACTCGGAATTATCGCCAGCGATACCGTAAATAATATCGAAAAAACGACGTTCAAAATCGTCAGTGAAGGTCCGGTAAACTCCGTTTTAAGCTATAATTACCATAACTGGAAAATAGACGGAAACGAATATCAGGCACAAGAAACCGCTTCGATCTGGCCGGGAATGTACGGTTATAAAAATACCGTATCTCTAAACGGATTAAAAGGAAACGAAATGTTATTGATTGCACTTTCTAACCTAAACAACCAGAACCCATTGCAAGTAATTGACTCAGGCGATTTTGTATGTTTTATTCAGCACGATAAATTAACCTACGAACGCCAATGGATTTTAGGAACAGCTATAATAATTCCGAAAAATGTCTATAAAGGCTATATCGAAGCACCAAAAACCGGACAATTAACAGATTCATATCTTATAAAATTAAACGTAAAAAACAAACAGCAAATTAGTTATTACCCAATTGCCGGATGGGAATTAAGCGCTGATAAAAACTTTAAAGATTCCCCTTATTTTACCAATTACGTGACGAATATTGCGAAGCAGCTTTCAGCAAAAATTAAAGTTGAGGTAAAGTAAGCACAAAATAACCACAAACCACGTCATTGCGAGGAACGAAGCAACCTCACTAACAAAACCATAAAGTGTGACTCAGCAAATGTGATTGCTTCGTTCCTCGCAAAGACAAATACCAACCTCACTAACACCAACCAAAAATGAAAAACATTCTAACCTCGATAATATGCATTTTCGCTTTCACGCAAGTGCTAATATCTCAAAACTACAAAAACGACACTTTCCCGGACGGATCACCAATTTCAGACTGGTTTAAAGATTATACGAAACTCCAATTAAAAGATTTAGGCAAACAATATATCATTACAGATTTTGGCGTAAGCAAAGACAGCACTAAAATTCAAACCGTCGCCATCCAAAAAGTAATCGATAAAGCTGCTGCAAATGGCGGCGGCGTAATTGTAATTCCCAAAGGTGTTTATTTAAGCGGTGCCTTATTTTTTAAACCAAAAACAGCTTTATACGTTTCAGAAGGCGGAGTTTTAAAAGGATCAGATAATATTGCCGATTTTCCAATTATGCCATCACGAATGGAAGGACAAAATCTGGATTATTTTCCGGCTTTGGTAAATGCTTACGGAGTCGATCATTTTTCGATTTCCGGAAAAGGAACCATCAACGGAAACGGTAAAAAATATTGGGAAGCATTCTGGCAAAGACGAAAAGAAAACCCAAAATGTACCAACCTCGAAGTTTCTAGACCAAGATTAATTTTTGTGTGGAATTCGAACAACGTGCAATTACAAGATGTAAAACTGATAAATTCAGGTTTTTGGACAAACCATTTTTATAAATGCAACAATGTAAAAATGCTCGATTTGTACATTTTCTCCCCACATATTGGCGTAAAAGCACCAAGTACAGATGCGATTGATATAGATATTTGCACCAATTTTTTAGTAAAAGGCTGTTATATGTCAGTAAACGATGATGCGATTGCCCTAAAAGGAGGAAAAGGCCCATATGCAGATCAGGACAAAAACAACGGACCAAACGCCAATATTATCATAGAAGACTGTAATTTCGGTTTTTGTCATTCATCCTTAACAAACGGAAGTGAATCCATCCATAACAGAAATGTCATTATGCGCAACTGCAAAATAGATGGAGCATCACGATTATTATGGCTTAAAATGCGTCCCGATACACCACAGCGATATGAATATATTAGAGTCGAAGATATTAAAGGAGAAGCCAAAACAGGACTTGCTGTATTTGCGTGGAAACAGTTTTTTGATCTAAAAGGACGTCCTGATATTCCGCTTTCTTACGGAGACAATATCACTTTGAAAAATATAGAGTTGAAATGTGATACTTTTTACGGAGTTGAAAATGACCCGAATGTACGTTTGTCAAATTTTACTTTTGAAAATTTAAATATAGAAACCACCAAAACCAATATAGATAAAAGCTTAATAAACGGAGTAACCTTTAAAAATGTCTATATAAACAAACAATTAACAGAGTAAGTTGCAGAACCACAAAGTTGTAAGAGTTTACAGTTGTAAAGTCTTTAAGTGTTGATTTTGTAATACAAAAAATGTCTGAAAATTGTTATTATCCCGTGATTATTAAGTGATAACGTAAAAAAAAATAAAAAAAGTTATTTCTGTAATGGTTTGATAATGAATGATGAAGAAGATCGGTTAATGAAATATTAACTTTCGGGGTAAAAAGAGTGATAATTTTAACACTAAACTTGCGTTATCTATCAAGCAAACTTTTATTTTTGCGCCTTAATTTAACAAGTATAAGCATGAAAGATCTATTAGTAAAAATCAACGCCGAAATCGACACATTCAAAGCAGAGGCTGAATCATTAACTGAAAAAGGAGTTAAAGCTGCTGGACCTAGAGCTCGTAAAGCGACTTTAGAAATTGAAAAACTTTTAAAAGAATTCAGAAAAGTTTCTATCGAAGAATCAAAAAAATAATCTTTTTTGAATGAAAAAGATAAAACCTCGTTTAAGCAATTAGATGAGGTTTTTTTTGTGTTAGAAGTTAGATGTTAAATGTTAGAAGTTAGATGTTAAATGTTAGAAGTTAAATGTTAGAAGTTAGAAGTTAACCCATAACTCACAATTCACAACTCACAATTCACAATTCACAATTGAACTCCTAGTTTTTTAATACTTTCAGCTACGGTTTGTGCGTTTAGTTTTGCACCTTCAAAACCCGTATGCGTATGATCTTTTGGGAAAAACGCCTTTACTTTTTCTTTTCCTAAAGCTTCATATTTTAATGCCACAATTTCATTCAAATCAATATAAAAAACGCCTTCTTTTTCAGCAGCTTCTTTAGACCATTTTCCGTACGTATCCGTTCTTCTTTCAACCTTGTCGTTTGTCCATTCGTTTCTTGGCGTCTGACTCAGCACAATTACAATCGCGCCTTTTTCTTTGGCTTCGCGGATAAATTTGTTCATATACCAGCCAAAAGTATGAACAGTTTCTTTAGATCCGTCGGACAGTTTAACCTCTTGAATTTCATCTCCGTTACCTTTCAATGAACCTCTGAATTTTTCCTTATCAACAGCTCCGGCGTCGTTATGACCAAACTGAATCAGGACAAAATTTCCGGGTTGTAATTGGTTTTTAACTTCCTCCCAAAGACCTTCATGATCAAAAGTTCTCGTACTTCTCCCGCCTCTGGCTTTGTTAATTACCTCAATTTTAGTCGTATCGCAAAACATAGGAAAAGTGACACCCCAGCCAACAGCATTTTCATCTTTATTATTCGCCATTGTAGAATCTCCCACTAAAAAGACTTTTTTCTTTGACGGAAGCACAATTTTCGGATCTTTTAAAACATATTTTTTGAGCGAATTTTTGCTTTCTCTCACTTCACTAATAATCACCGAAGCCGAAAGCACAGCGCCTTTTGCAGAAGTATGCGTATGATCTTTTTTATAGAAATACGTTCCCGTTACATTCGTTTCACCCAATTTTTCCATTTCAAGAGCCATTTTATTATTCAAATCAATAAAAGTGACCTTCTCTTTATTTGCAATTTGCTTCGCCCATAATCCGTATGAAGTATCGTTGCGTGGCACTTTTCCGTTTTTCCAGTCATTTCTCGGAATCGGAGAACAAATAATCGGAATCGCTCCTTTTAATTTTGCTTCGCGGACAATTTTCTCAATATACCAGCCGTAACTATGAACTATTTCATGTTTTTTAGTCAGGATATTATCGATTTCCTGCGTTTCATTACCAATACCTTTTATCGTTCCGCGAGCGCGAAGACTATCGTTTATTGGCCCGTCATCATTATGTCCAAACTGAATTAAAACATAATCTCCTTTTTTAAGTTTGTTCAAAACAGCAGTCCATAAACCTTTATCCTGAAAAGTTCTGCTGCTCGTGCCGCCCAACGCATGATTTTCGACAGAAACTTTTGTAGTATCCAAAAACTGCCCAATAAAATCTCCCCAACCCCAAAGTCCGCCAGATCCGTCGCCCTTACCATTTTTTACAGTAGAATCTCCCACCGTAAAAACAGTTGGTTTGGAGTTTTGCGCAATCGAAAAGTTGAAAAATAAGAAAGCCCAACAGAAAGTGAGAAGTGGTTTTAATGAATTCATAGAGTGAATTAGAGAATTAGATAATTTGTCAATTAGAAAATTAGATAATGCATATCAAGCTTTGTCGAAGTTGTAAAACTTTGACAAAGCTAATGGCGAAACCTGAAACCTGAAACCTGAAACCTGAAACCTGAAACCTGAAACCTGAAACCTGAAACCTGAAACCTGAAACCTGAAACCTGAAACACCTTTTCAAAACTAATAGTTCCATTTTTATATACTATCCTGTACTATGATGTTAAAATATTATGGAATTATAAATTATTAAATTACAAAAATCAGGTAGGTACAGGATGCTAAACCATAAAAAAACAAAGAAATTGCAGTTAAATTATCAAATATCTTCCATTTGTTTGATGATTAATACTAAAAAGTAATCCCATTTGTGCATGAAATTTATACAAGTAAAAACACATTATTTTCTAATTCACGTTTGTACATTTTTATTATGTTCAGCGATTGTATTTGGTCAGGAAAAACCAGCGATACGCAAAATACATTACGCGCCTGAAGAAAATAGTTTTATTCTAAAAAACGGTACACGAAAATTCAACAGAGCACTTTATGGTTCAAATACAGGTTTTAGAGTCGAAACCGGAGATTTACCGGAATTCGCCATGTACATGCCCGGAATGGGAGGAAATTTTAAATTAGGTTTAGCGAACGAAACCGAGAGCAAATGGATTACGGAAGCTTCAAAAATAAGCACAAAATATGTTTCAGGAATAATGAAATATACCATTGAAGATCCGATTTTAGGAAACGGAAAATGGTTTATAGATGTTGTTGCCTTAAAAGAAAAAGAAGGTTTTATTGTAAAAGTTTCCGGTAATAATACATCAAAAAATACCAGTTTAATTTGGGTATTTGGCGGTGCAACAGGCAAAAAGTTTAGTCGTGATGGTGATATTGGTGCAGATCCCGAATCGGTTTTTTATTTACAGCCGCAATATTGTACCAATAATAAATACACTTTAAAAAACGACTCTTTTTTATTAGAATACGGTTCAGAAAGCAACAAAGAAAAAACCGGAAATAATAAAAATGTATCAGGCTTTTTTCCTGAGTCCAAAACAAATATAGCCAATGCCAATAATCAAAAAACACCTTTAGAATTATTTAATTCAAATACAGAATCTTTGCCAGTTATTTCGGGAAAAACAAATGCAATCGATGAAAAAGCAAAATATTGGTTGTTTTTAGCAGAAGATTCTAAAGAAAATTACACTCAAAAATCAATAGCAGAACTTTACGAAAAATCCGTTCAGGAAACACAAACTCTGGCAAACAGAGTAAAGGTCGAAACTCCTGATCCATACATAAATACACTGGGTTCTGCGCTTGCAATTGCAGCCGATGGTATTTGGGAAAGCCCCGCTTATCTTCACGGAGCGATTGCCTGGAGAATGTACCTCAATGCGTGGCGAGGTGCTTATACGGCAGATCCGTTAGGATGGCACGACAGGGCAAAAACACATTTTACAAGTTACAGCAAATCGCAGGTTACAACGCCGGAAAGTGGTCCGGTTGTATTTGATGAAGAAAAAAACCTTGCACGTCAAAAAGAAGAAATGGGAACCTCGATGTTTAGCAGCGGTTACATTAGCCGAAGTCCAAATAAAAATACTGTAGCGCATCATTATGATATGAATTTGGTGTTTTTCGACCAGATGTTACGCCATTTTAAATGGACGGGCGATGTTGCTTTTATGAAAGAAATGTGGCCCACAATTCAAAGACATTTGAATTGGGAAAAAAGAAACTTCGATGCAGATAATAACGGACTTTACGATTCCTACGCGTCAATTTGGGCAAGTGATGCTTTGCAATACAGCGGTGGCGGCGTCATACATTCTTCGGCGTATAATTATTATGCCAATAAAACGGTTGCAGATGTGGCAAAAATTATAAACAAAGATGTACAGCCATTTTCTAAAGAAGCCGATAAAATCTTAAAAGCCTCAAACGATCAGCTTTGGCTTTCAAAAAAAGGAATTTTTGCCGAATATAAAGATGCATTAGGAAATAGATTGTTGCACGATGCGCCCGGAATCTGGAGTATTTACCATACGATTGACTCCCAATTATCAAACCCTTTTGAGAGTTATCAAATGCTGAATTATGTAGACAAACAAATTCCGCATATCCCGATTTCGGCAGAAGGACTTGATAAAAAAGATTTGTATGTAATCAGTACAACCAACTGGCAGCCTTATACATGGTCTGTAAATAATGTGGCTCTGGCAGAACAATTGCATACTTCGCTGGCTTTTTGGCAAGGCGGACAATCTGAAAAAGCCTTTAAAATGTGGGAAAGTGTATTGATAGAAAGCATGTATTTAGGCGCTTCACCGGGAGGTTTCGAGCAGCTTTTGTATCAGGATGCGATACGTGGCGAATTGTATCGCGATTTTGCCGATCCAATTGGTATGGCGTCACGAACTTTGGTCGAAGGTCTTTTTGGGATTCAGCCTGATGCTTTGGCAAAAGTTTTAAAAATAGAACCCGGTTTTCCTGCAAAATGGGATAACGCTTCCTTAGAGATTCCGGATATTTCTTTTTCGTTCAAAAGAGAAAATAAAAAAGAGATTTATCATATCGAGAATCGTTTTCCAACCCAAATGAACCTCAATTTGGTTTTAAATGCACCTTTCGAAAACATACAAAGTATTACGATAAATGGTAAAATAGCAAAGTATAGAAATATTTCTCAAAGCATTGGAAATCCAAAAATTAGCATAGAAACAACGTATGATAAAAAATATGATATAGTTGTAAATTGGAGAGGAGGAACTATCGAACAAATGCATGCAAAACCGTTCTATACTTCGGGAGAAAATCTTAATATGCTTATTTTTAAATCTAAGATTATTTCTGTTTATGATCCGCAATCTATTTTAGGCGAGATTTCGAAAGAAGAAAAAATGCTTCATTCAACAGTAAACGGAGAAGGAAATAAAGTGTTTTTTGTAAAATTAAAACAAGGAGAATTTTTTTGGTGGGAACCTGTAGAAGTTAATTTCAAACCGAAAATTGAAACCAAAATAAAGTCTTCCAAAAATAATAATGTAGAAATTTCTATTAAAAATAATACGGTAAACAGAATCGATGGCACTTTAATTTCAGGCTCAGAAAAAGGAAATCAGCAAAATCTAAATCTGGATATAAATGAAGAAAAAACGATTCAGATTCCGTTTCATGATTTAGTTCCCGGAACAAATAAACTGACTTTTAAAACAGATTCAAAATCAGAATTAATAACAATTACAGATTGGGATATTCCATTAAATGGTAAAAATAAACTGGAAACAATTTCGCTTTCGTCGGTTTTTAATTCAAAAGTAACCGATATTTTTAATACCGAATATTTGTCACCAAGACCTAAAACCACGACGTTACAACTCCCAAAACAAGGAATTGGAAATTGGTGTTATCCAAATGTTTCGGTTAATATCGATGACAAAGGATTACGCGAAAAAGCCAAAACAAACAACCACTTTACAACGCCGGAAGGAATTGAGTTTGCAACACCTTCAGATGAAAATCAGAAAAATATCATCTTCACATCAATGTGGGATAATTTTCCGCAAAGTATAGATATTCCGCTTAACGGGAAAGCTTCTCACGCTTATTTTATGATGGCAGGAACTACAAACCCAATGCAAAGCAGAATCACAAACGGAGAAATTACAGTAAATTATACAGACGGAACTTCGGAAATTCTACTTCTAAAAAACCCCGAAAACTGGTGGCCAATAGAACAGGATTATTTCATCGATGGTTTAGCTTTTACAACCGATGCACCAAAACCACCAAGAGTGTATCTAAAATCGGGAGAGATTTCAAGAGATTTTACAGCTTTTAAAACCATAAAAGGATTCTCAAATTACGGAGTTGATGGCGGCGTTGCGACGATTTTAGATTTGCCTTTGGATAAAAATAAAAATTTAAAGAGTTTGACTTTGAAGACGATTGCAAATGATGTTGTTATTGGTTTGATGAGTGTCACTTTAATGAGATAATGTGTTAATGAGAAAATATGTCAATGAGAAAATATGTCAATTAGAAAATGTGCCAATTAGAAAATTAAATAATGCTTAAAAATGCTCCTTTAGGAGCTAAATGTTGGTAGAAAAAAGTATTTACCCAGCATAATTGTCCCGTAGGGACTACATAAATTAAAATATAACCGCAAAGCAACTGTAAACAGAATACTGTGACTGAATACTAAAACTAAAACCTGAAACTATCAAAACTAACCTTATATTATGAAAAAACATTTATTAATTATACTTCTCTTTTCAATTTCGTTGTCGGCGCAAATAGATCGAAAAGCACTGGTAACAAGACACGACGTGCAAATTTCGGCAATAGATACTTTAGCTTCTTTAACGGTTGGTAACGGCGCTTTTGCCTTTACTGTCGATGCCACGGGATTGCAGACATTTCCTAAAAAGTATCAAAACGGGATTCCGTTAGGAACGCAATCAGAGTGGGGTTGGGACAGTTATAAAAATACAAAAGGCTATAAGTTTTCAGAAACTTTACGCGATTACAAACAGTACGGCAGAGATATATCCTACACCGTTCAAATAAAAGAACCAGCGAGAAAAGTCGAAGCGGTAAACTGGTTTCGTCAGAATCCGCATTTATTGCAGTTGGGAAATTTAGGTTTTGAAATCACCAAAAAAGACGGAAGTGCCGTAAAACCGGAAGACATTAAATCGATTTCTCAAAAACTGAATTTATGGACAGGAGAAATCGAAAGTTATTTTGAAGTAGAAGGAATTCCGGTAACGGTTTTAACGGCTTCTCATCAGGAAAAAGATGCGATTGGCGTAAAAGTAAAATCAGATTTACTGCAGCAAAAACGTTTGAAAATTAGTTTGAGAATTCCATTTCCAACAGGCGATTGGGCAGATATGGGAACAAAATGGGAGGGAAAAGAAGATTACAAAAGTACATTGATCGAAAAGTCAAAAACGGAAGCGGTTGTCACGCATGTAATGGACAGTATTTCATATAATATCAATTTGATGTGGAAAGGAAATGCGCAGATAAAAAAAACAGCAGATCATTATTTTGTAGTTGAAGCCTCAAATACCAATACTTTAGAATTGAGCTGTCTATTTGCTTTAGCAGATAAAAAAATAACCAATTCATTGTTTACAGAAATTGAAAACAGCAGTATAAAAGGCTGGGAACAATTCTGGAAAAGCGGTGCAGCGGTAGATTTTTCGGGAAGTACAGATAAACGTGCGCCTGAATTAGAACGCAGAGTTATTTTGTCTCAATATTTAACCAAAGTGCAATGTACAGGAAAAGTTCCGCCGCAAGAAACAGGATTAACTTATAACAGCTGGTACGGAAAACCGCATCTGGAAATGCATTGGTGGCACGGTGTTCATTTTGCACTTTGGAACAGACCGGAATTATTAGAAAAAAGTCTTCCGTGGTATCAAAAAGTATTTGACAAAGCAAAAAACATAGCCAAAAGACAAGGTTTTGAAGGTGCGAGATGGCAAAAAATGACAGATCCGGATGGTAATGAAAGTCCGTCATCGGTAGGTTCATTTTTAATTTGGCAGCAGCCGCATTTTATTACGTACGCAGAATTAATGTATCGCGCAAATCCAACAAATAAAACCTTGAATTTATACAGCGAACGTGTTTTTGAAACAGCAAATTTTATGGCTTCGTTTGCCAATTATGATGCAAAAAACGATCGCTATGTTTTAGGTCCGGGCGTGATTCCGGCACAAGAACGCTTTAAAGCGATGGAAACTTTTAACCCAACGTATGAATTAGCTTATTGGAACTGGGCTTTGAAAATCGCCATTAGCTGGAAGAAAAAACTCAACCAAAAAGTACCTGAAAAATGGGAAACAGTTTTAGCAAAATTATCTCCGCTGCCGGTTGCAGATCAGGTTTATCTGGCTACAGAAAGTGCAACGGATTCATACACAAATCCAGAGTTTAAAACAGATCATCCGTCTGTTTTAGGAACTTTCGGGATGCTTCCTGAAACGTCTCTTTTGGATAAAAAAATCATGAAAAACACTTTTGATCTGGTTTGGAAAACATGGTTCTGGGATAAAACCTGGGGTTGGGATTTCCCAATGACGGCAATGTCTGCAGCTCGTTTGCAAATGCCGGAAAAAGCAATTGATGCCTTATTTATGAATGTAACCACAAATACATATTTAAAAAACGGACATAATTATCAGGCAGAAAGACTAACATTATATCTTCCCGGAAACGGTGGATTGTTAACCGCCGTTGCCATGATGTGCGCCGGTTGGGACGGATCGACAGAAGAAAATCCGGGTTTCCCAAAAGACGGAACATGGAAAGTGAAAAGTGAAGGGTTTGCGAAGATGTTTTAGTTTTTAAGGTTTTGAATTTTAGGTTTTTACCAAGTATAGTTTGTCATCCTGACGGAGGAAGGATCTCCGTAAGTAACTCGACACGGAGATCCTTCCTCCGTCAGGATGACAAGATTGCGAATAAAAAATATAAATTATGAAAAATACAATTCTACTCATACTATTATTTTTCTCTTATTCCATATTTGCACAACGACAAATGGAAAACCTTGATCGCGGTATTATCGCAGTAAAAAACAACAATCAGTTTTTTATTGGATGGCGTGTTTTAGGAACAGACGCTGAAGATTTAGCTTTTAATTTATACCGAAAAAGCGGTACAAAAAGCGCCGTTAAATTAAATGAAAAACCCATTTTGGGTGCTACAAATTTTGTAGATACAAAAGCAAATGCCAAAGAAGAAAATACATGGTTTGTAAAAACAGTGTTCAAAGGAAAAGAAACCGATTCAAAAGGAAGCTTTACAATTTCTGCTGAAAGTCCGGATAAAGATTATATGGCGATTGTATTAAAACCTGTTGACGGATATATTCCGAATGATCTTTCAGTGGGTGATTTAGATGGTGACGGAAAATACGATTTGATTGTGCACATGACAGGAAAAGCGCATGATAATTCGCATACCGGAATTACGGATCCGCCTATATTTCAGGCGTATACTTTGGAAGGAAAATTTTTATGGCAAATTAATTTAGGCAAAAACATTCGCGAAGGCGCACATTATACGCAGTTTTTGGTGTATGATTTAGATGGCGACGGAATTTCTGAATTTGTCTGTAAAACGGCTGACGGCACAACAGACAGTCAGAATAATGTAGTAGGCGACGCCACAAAAGACTGGGTTGATCGTGACCCAAATTCTCCTGTTTTAGGAAAAATTTTAAAAGGTCCAGAATATCTTTCGGTTTTTAACGGAAGAAACGGAAAACTCATTACAACTGTAGATTATATTGCAGAACGCGGTGATCTTGCAGCTTGGGGCGGCAGAGGCGGCAGCGGAGGAAATGATACAAAAGGAAACAGAATTGATCGTTTTACGGCTTGTGTTGCGTATTTAGACGGCGTTCATCCAAGTGTTGTAATGTGTCGCGGTTATTATGGAAGAACGGTTTTGGCAGCCTGGGATTTTAAAAATAATAAACTGACTTCGAGATGGGTTTTTGACAGCAAAGATGCCGAAAATCCGTATTCAGGAATGGGAAATCATAATCTCACGGTTGCAGATGTTGATAATGACGGAAAAGACGAAATTATCTACGGTTCAATGTGTGTAGATGATAACGGTAAAGGATTATATACAACGGGTTTTAGACACGGAGACGCCATTCACGTTTCAGATCTTGATCCTGATATTCCGGGTCTGGAAGTTTTTGGAATTCATGAAATCGAAAACGGAACTACAGGTCCGGGCGTAACTTTATTTGCTGCGGCAGATGGTAAAGTTTTATTTACCGATTCGCCTAACGAAGATGTAGGCCGTGGTGTGGCAGATAATATTGACCCAACCAGAAAAGGCGCACAATGCTGGTGGTCTGGTTCGCCGGATTTGCACGACATAAAAGGCAAGGCGATTGGAAAAGCACCAACATCAAATAACTTTTTAATTTATTGGGATGGTGATACTTCGAGAGAACTTCTCAATGCGAATTATATCGATAAGTATAATGTTGGACGATTATTTACTGCAGCGGGCGCAACTTCAAATAACGGTACAAAATCAACACCGGCGCTTTCTGCAGATATTCTGGGCGATTGGCGTGAAGAATTGATTCTTCGATCAGAAGATAATAAAGAATTGAGAATTTATTCGACCACAATTCCAACAGAAGTAAGGCAATATACATTAATGCACGATCCGCAATACCGGTTAAGTGTTGCCTGGCAAAATGTAGGGTATAATCAACCGCCGCACACGAGTTTTTATATGGGAAAAGACATGAAACCCGCGCCAAAACCTAATATTGTTTTAGTGCCGGTAAAGAAATAAAGAAAGAGTCTGATCTTAAAAATCAGGCTCTTTTTTTTAAAATAATAAAATCCGTTTTAATCTGCGTTTTCACGGAGTGAATCTGCGTTATCCGTGTTTGATTTGCAATCTGCATCATAAAACCAGTTTTCGATGTAATTTTTTACGAATTAAATATCTGTATAAAATTGTGTAATACTATTTTTATTTCATAATTATTTATTGATAAAAATATTATATGTATAAAAAAAATATTGATTTTGTTTTATATTCATAATTACTGGCTGAGTGATTTGTTTACTATTGAAAATCAATTAGTTGAAGGTTTTATTGGTTAAAAAAAACTTAATTGTTTATTGTAATATACTGAAAATTAGCAGGATACTACAGGATGGTAAGAAATTTACTTCTGGATAAATTTGAGTTGCTAACTATTAATTAACCAAATTAACTTTTTATGAAAAACAAAGTGAGTATTCTGCTTGCTTTAGCCATGATCGCACTCCTTCATGCGTCTGGTTATGCACAGAACAAAGTAGTAAAAGGGACAATTACAGACGGAACCGGATTGCCAGTTCCCGGCGTTAATGTCCTCATTAAAGGAACCCAAAACGGCGTAAGTACGGATATGGATGGAAGTTATTCTATTAGTGTTTCCACAGGCACTGTTCTTGTTTACAGTTTTATCGGTTTTAAAAAACAGGAAATCACGGTTACAAATTCAAACGTTTACGATGTTGTGTTAAAAGAAGACGATAATTCTCTCGAAGAGGTAGTCGTTGTAGGTTACGGTGTAAAAAAGAAAAAAGACCTTACGGGCTCGATTGTAAGCGTAGGTGCAGATGAAATTGCATCAAGGCCAGTTGTAAATGCCGTGCAGGCGATGCAGGGTAAAGCTGCCGGTGTAGACGTTACAACAAATGAACGCCCCGGAACGGTGGGAACAGTTACCATTCGTGGTGCGCGTTCTATTTCGGCATCCAATGCACCGCTTTATGTGGTAGACGGGATTCCGTTAAACTCAAGATTGATTACCGATGCCACAACAGGAAAAATTAGTGTCGATGCGAATTCTGGCGGAATCGATTTTTTGAATCCTACAGATATTGAAACTATTGATGTTTTAAAAGATGCATCGGCAACAGCAATTTATGGTTCCAGAGGTGCAAACGGAGTTATTATCGTTACTACAAAAAAGGGTAAAAACGGAAGATTCACTTTAAATTATGATACTTCGATCATGTTTGAAACCATACACGAAAACGCGCCAATGATGAATTCTGCCGAGTATATCGAATTTCGTCGTTGGGGAAGATATTATTCCAATCCAAGTGCTTTTCCAAAAGGAGATGCACCAACAATCGAAAATGACCGCTTAATTTTTCTGGCTTCTGCCGATCCTGCCGCGTGGGCAAATATTGAAAAAGGATGGAAAGATGCAAGCGGAAATTTAACCACAACCTGGGATGGCTCGAAAGTAGCCACCACAGACTGGACAAAATTTGTAACCAGAACCGGAATTACGCAACAGCATACTATTGGCGTAAGCGGTGGTACAGAAAAAATGAAAGCCTATGGTTCTTTTGGATATTTAAACAACACTGGAACATTAAAAGGTCAGGGTTATATTCGCTACAGCGGTACTGCAAGTGTTGATATTACCCCAACAAAATGGTTCCAGATGGGAGTAAGCCTTAACACAAGTTATGGTATAAATGAATACGGACAATCTACTGTGGGTAGAACTGCCGTTACAACGACTACGGGAATTTACGCCACGGCGCGTACCAATCTTCCTTATGCGGTTCCGTATGATGCTAACGGAGTTCGAATTGATAGTCCGGGAGGAGATTCTACAATCAGAACTCCGGTTGATGAAGATAAATTATCACAAGATCAGCGTGTTACATTGCGTGCTTTTGGTAGTTTATATGCGCAATTGGATTTTGGTGCTTTTAATCCTAAACTGAATGGTTTAAAATACCGAATTAATTTTGGTCCCGATATTACTTCGTACCGTGATGGTGTTTTTTTAGATGGAAAATCAGCCGTTCGTTCCGGAACAAGCTTTGCTTCTTTATACAATGAAAAATCAATTTCGTACACATTAGATAATCTGATATTTTATAATAAAACAGTTGGCAATCATAATTTTGGCGCCACCTTATTAATGAGCCAGACAGAATATCACAATGAGCAAAGTTCAATGTCTGCCAATGATATAAAAAATCCGGCCAATAAATGGAATGCATTAAATCCTGCCAACGTTACGCTTGCCGGATATTCTTCGGGCTTGACAGATACAGGTTTATTATCGTATATGGGAAGGGTAAATTACGGTTATGCCGATAAATATTTGCTTACCGCATCTGGTCGTTTTGACGGAGCTTCGCAATTAGCGCCAGACAACAGATGGGCATTTTTCCCGAGTGCTTCTGTTGCGTGGGTAATCAACAAAGAAAAATTTCTGGAAAACGTAACCTGGATCAATCAGTTAAAGATGAGAGTTGGTTACGGAGTTACCGGAAACGCAGCAGTTCCCGCTTATGCCACTCAGCCGCCATTAATTGGCGTTGTTTATCCAAACGGATCCGGTGTAACAAACAATACATCTTTAGGAAATATACAATTGGGCTGGGAGCAAACATCGCAGTTTAATTATGGTATCGATTTTTCTTTTTTCAATAGCAGAGTTTCAGGTGCTTTGGATTATTATACCAGTAATACGACTGATTTGTTGTTAAAAAGCAGCGTTCCAACCGTTCTTGGTGTACGAGATACCTACCAAAACGTGGGTGAAACAGAAGGAAACGGAGTCGAACTTACTTTAAATACAATAAATGTAGCCCTGAAAGATTTTGAGTGGAGTTCTAATTTTAGCGCATCATATCAACAAAGTAAAATTGTAGCGCTTCAAAATGGAAAATTTGATGATATTAACAACAACTTATTTATTGGTGAATCGCAAAATGTAATTTATGGTTTTGAATCAAACGGAATCTGGAAACCGGAAGATGCTGCAGAAATGGCAAAATTTAATGCGGCTGCAGGTTCAAATATTTTTTCGTTTGGTAACGCAAGACCCGTAGATCAAAATGGAGATTATAAAATAGATGCCAATAACGACCGTGTAATTATTGGTTCAAAAGATCCAAAATATATAGTGGGTTTAACCAATACTTTTGTTTACAAAAATGTAGAATTATCCTTTTTTGTTTATGGTCGAATGGGTTATTTATATGATACTTTAGGAGAAAACGAAGGCGCAAAAGGAAGCCAGCGTTCTATAAATTATTATACTGATAATAATACAAATGCCGAATATCAGAAACCAATTTATTCTGCCGGAACAGGAGATTCTTATTTTCCTATTTTAGGGTATAGAAATGGGGCATTTATAAAAATGCGAAACATTTCATTAGGCTATCATTTTGATAAAGATTTAATACAAAAACTGGGAATTTCTAAAATGAAATTATACTGTCAGGCAACCAATCCGGGTATGATTTTCACCAAAGTAAAATGGACAGATTTAGATACGCAGACAACAGCTTCAAACCGAGGCGTGACTTTAGGTTTAAATGTAGAATTCTAAATTAAACTAAAAAAAATCATTATGAAAAATTATAAAAAACAATATATCAGCCTGATGTTTTTTACTTTATTTATTTTAAGTACTACATCATGCAACAAAGATTTTCTTGACGAAGAATTGACCACAGCGTACAGTCAGGAATATTATAAAACCGAAGCAGGAATTCAGGCTTTGGCCATTGGAACCTATTATCAGGTATTTGCTGCAGAATTTCAAGGTGAAGTTCCGCTTACGGCAACAGAATCAGGTACAGATGAATTTCATGCAGGCGGAGATCCTTCAAACTGGATTTGGAATTCGTATTCTTCAGGTTTTAGAGCTTTTGTAACCGTTTCGAATGCCAATACGGTTGCCGCAAATACAAACTGGGATAATTTATATATCGGAATCGGAAATGCCAATCAATTGATAGAATCATCAATAGCAATTCCATCAACAAACGATGCCATTAAGAAAATAGCTTTAGGCGAAGGATATTTTTTGAGAGCTTTTAATTATTTAAAATTAGTAAATCAATATGGAGGCGTACCTTTAAAATTAACCACCAGTTCTACAGTCGAATTAGAATTTAGCAGAGCAACGCCAAAAGAAGTTCTCGATCAGGTAATTGCTGATTTTACGCAAGCCTATAATTTATTGAGCAATGCGGGCGCTCCGGCTAAAATTACAAAAGATGCAGCAGCACATTATTTGGCAAAAGCCTATTTAACACGTGCCAGCGAAATAAACGATAGCTGGAACGCAGCAACAAAAGTGGCAGATTTGCAACAAGTTGTAACCTTGTCTGATGAAGTAATTGCGCATCATCCGTTAGCGGCAAATTTTGTTGAATTATGGAATTATACGACTGCAGATGGTGCAAACGAAAAACTTCCGGAGTTGATTTTGTCAGCACAGTTTAACGCAAGTCCCTTAACAACAGGAGGAAACCAGCAGCATTTGTATTTCCTTTCTACGTATGATCAATTGCCGCAAATGAGACGTAATCTTGCCGGAGGAAGACCATTTAGCCGTTTGGCACCAACTTATTTTGTGTATGATGTATTTGATCATGTAAATGATTCTCGTTTTTGGAAAAGCTTCCAGACAAAAAGTATCATCAACAACAAATCGGGAAATTATTATAACAATGGCGATTTAGGAATCATGTATATCGTTAATAGTACAACCGATACCCGTTTTGCCAAAACTAAAAATGCAGATGCGATTATTGACTCAAAAACCGGAAAAACAATTCCAAGTGTTTATGTAGCGCATGCGGCTGATAATATTGGTTTAATGGCCGATGTGAGATTTCCGTCTTTAAGCAAATATATGGACGGAAACAGAATAGATTTGAGTAATATAAAAGGATCGCGTGATATTATTTTAGCACGTTCTGCAGAAACTTATTTGCAGGCAGCAGAAGCAAAAGTAAAATTAGCACAACTTGGTTCAGCCACATTTTCTGATGCGTTACCGTATATCAACGCCGTTCGTACACGCGCCGCCTATAAAACCGGAGAAAATCGTGCTGCTTATACAGATGGTTCTGCCGCATATACAGCAACAGGTCAGGCCGGAATTCCAATTTCTTTTGTTCCTGAAAATTCCTATTATGAATCGAATAATATTGCAGTTACAACCACCGCTACAAGTTTGGCGATTACAAGTATTGGTGCTTTACCGGCCGAAGATCAGGCTGTAATTTCAAAGCTTGGATATGCAAGCGATTACGACCGAATGCTGTGTTTGATACTTAACGAAAGAACCAGAGAACTTTGTGGAGAATTTCATCGTTGGGAAGATCTAAGCAGAACCAAAACTTTAGTAGCCAGAGCAAAAGCGTATAATATAGAAGCCAATCCAAATATTATGGATTATCATAATGTACGTCCAATTCCGCAAACATTCCTTGACGGCGTTTATTCAAACGGGAAACCATTAACAGCTGCTGAAAAAGACGCCATGCAAAATCCGAATTATTAAGATTAATATAGATTACAAACACGAATTTCAGGAATTGTCACCAATCTAAGAGTTTAACTTTTTGTGAAATTAATTTCAAGAAAGAGAATTAGTGGTAATTAGTGAAATTCGTGTTGCTTTTTAATCTGTAAATAACTTCCTAAAACACATTTAGCATGCAAAGCAATACAACAATTCGGAATGCTTTTAAAATGAAATTAAAAAGTGGTTTTGAAGCAGAATATAAAAAACGGCACGATGAAATTTGGCCAGAATTAGCGTCATTACTTTCAGAAACCGGAATTCAGGATTACAGCATTTTTTTTGATGAAGAAACCCTGACGCTTTTTGCAGTTCAAAAAATCAGTGCAGACTTTGATCAAAGCTATTTGCCAAATCATCCCATTGTAAAAACCTGGTGGAAATATATGGCAGATATTATGGAAACAAATCCTGATAATTCGCCAGTTGCCATTTCATTAAAAGAAGTTTTTCATTTAGATTAAATGCACGTAATCTGTGGAAAAAATATTTCAACACATAGAAACATAGATTTAAATTTCTTTAAATAAAAAGTCATTTAAAGAAAATCAAGATTTTCAACACATAGCTTACCTACTAACTATGTTTGTTTAAACAAGTGAAACGCCTTTTTTGAGATTACAAAATCTATGTTTCTATGTGTTAAAATTAATTTAATTAATTCTCACTTTAAAAGATATTAACCATGAGCTATACATCAGCCAAAATAATAACATTATTCGCATTCGGAATATCTACTTCTATACATGCACAAACAACCGATGCAACGGCGCCATTACATTTATCAAAGCCCGATTATGTCACTCCGTATACTATTCCTGAAAAAAATAATATCGAAAATGTATTGAACAGAGTGTATACTTTTCTCGAAGAAAATACAGCTTCAAAAGTTATAAATCTTAGTGATAATTCAGAAGTACAAGATTTTAAGAAAACAAAAGGGAAAATCAAATTTTCTCCCGGAGCTTTTCGGTTAACAAGCTACGAATGGGGCGTAACGTATGCCGGAATGCTTTTAGCAACCGAAGCAACCGGAAATAAACAATATGCAGATTACACCAATAAACGCCTAAAACTGATTGCTGAAATTGCGGGGAATTATAAACCCGAAAACCTAAAAGATTCTCCCGTACATACAGTTCTTAATCCGCATGCTTTAGACGATGCAGGCGCCTTGTGTGCCGCATTTATAAAAGCCAAAAAAGCAGGAATTAATACCAATGTCGATCCTGTAATCAATAATTTTATCAAATACATAAGTGAAAAGGAATTCCGCCTAAAAGATGGAACGCTCGCCAGAAACCGACCTCAGAATAATACGCTTTGGCTCGACGATATGTTTATGAGCGTGCCCGCGCTTGCGCAAATGGGAAGTTACACAGGTGACGTAAAATATTTTGACGATGCCGTAAAACAAGTAAATCAGTTTTCTCAAAGAATGTTTAATGAGCAAAAGGGAATTTATATGCACGGCTGGGTTGAGTCAATGCAGGTTCATCCCGAGTTTCATTGGGCAAGAGCCAATGGCTGGGCGGTCATGACAATGGTCGAATTATTAGAAGTTTTGCCAAAAAATCATCCCGGATATCAACAGGTTTTGGCACAACTGCAAAAACACATCGCCGGATTATTGCAATATCAGGACGGAACCGGTTTTTGGCATCAGTTATTGGATAGAAATGATACATATTTAGAAACTTCGGCGACAGCCATTTATACCTACGCCATTGCCAGAGCCATTAATCGCGGTTATGTTGATAAACTGGCGTATACGCCCGCAGTTGTTTTAGCGTGGAATGCAGTTGCGTCAAAAGTAAATGCAAAAGGTCAGGTCGAAGGAACCTGCGTAGGAACAGGAATGGGTTTTGATCCCGCATTTTATTATTATCGCCCCGTAAATTTATATGCCGCACACGGTTACGGTCCCGTTTTATTAGCCGGCGCCGAAATGATTTTGCTTTTAAAAAATACGCAGTTTGAGATTAATGATAGTTCTATTCAGGTGAAGGGTTTTTAGTTTTCAGTTTTTTTGTTTCAGGTTTCAGTTTACAGTCTCGGTTTTCAGTCTCGGTTTTCAGTCTCGGTTTACGGTCTCAGGTTTAAACTTTTGTTTATAAACTAAAGTTTACACTCAAAGTATTGTCATTTCGACCGGAGGGAGAAATCACACACGTAAATCGACAAACATAGGCGATTTTGATAGCAGAGTTTCTAGTGTGATTTCTCCCTCCGGTCGAAATGACAAAAAAACTGCAATTGAAAACTGAGACTGAGACCGAGACTGTAAACTGAGACTGTAAACTGAGACTGTAAACTGAGACTGAAAACTCCTCTAATTCCTAAAATCAAACCACAAATTCATTTTAATCCCATCATCACCGCTTTTAATACGAATATTGGTTGGCTGACTTTGCGGACCTTGCTGTTCTAAAGGTTTAAAATCACGCATTGCCGGAATTTCATACATAAACGAAATATCACCTTCCGGAAATGGCGGCTGCGGATTACTTCCCGGGAAACCATTTTTAGGCAAATCGGGCGTAAATAATCTCAGAAATAAATTATCAGATTCACTGAAAAATTTAAACGATGAGGTTCCGGCTTTTAAATTGGCTGCCAATACATTAGCGTGATATCCTTTAAATTCAGGATAAATCAGATTTTCGAAACTTTCTCCGGTTATGGTATTGTTATATGCTTTCTCCCAAATACCGTAAGTCGTTCCTTTAATTCGGTTTTTCCAAACATGATACGGACCTCTTCCAAACCATTTAATGCCCGTAACTTCTTTTTCAGGAAAACTAAACGTGATGCCGAAAGCGCTGATTTTATCTTCAAAAAAAGCACCGTCAAAACCTTCTCCACCAGAAGCATTTTTCAGCGCAACTAATTCCATTTTAAACCTTCCGTCAGATTCCATAATCCATTTTATCGAAGATAAACCGCCTGTATAATTTACGATACAAACTGCTTTATCGCCTTCCTGAGAAACTTGCAAATCTTTTAATTTTGCTTTCATGCCAATTGGTCGCGGGCCATTTGTCAACGGAATAGTGGAAGTTTTATTTTTTACAGAAGAAATTTCCCCGCTCAAAGCATCTAAAGTTACCGTGATATTATTTCCTTTTAAAATAATTTCATTGCCTGATTTTTCTGCGGAAGCTTTTGCTTTTATATTTTGAATGGCTAAAAACTTGTCAGCGTAATATTTTGCTTTGTGAATAGGCCACGTCCACGTATAAATTTCTTTATTAAACTGATCAAAAGCAGAAATGGACAAAACATCACCATCAGTAAAATTATTAGGTACAGCAAATTGAATTTTACGTGTTTCGCCCGGTTCAATACTCGGAATCTCAATTTTTCCCGAACTAATTGCTGTTGAAGTTTCATTCGTATACAAAACATTATTATCTGATTTTAGAACCTTAAATTCCATATTGCAGGAATTCAAATTACTAAAAAGATAATCATTTGAAATTAAAAACGAACCGTCAAAAGTTTCCGTAACCTGTTTTGGCAGAAACTGAATGGGCGCCCATATTTCTTTAACCGTATAATAACTTCCTTCTCTTTCGCGATGAGGTCCAAGAATTCCATCGGCGGCAAGCGAACCTTTCGAATCAAATTTTGTATCGCCCGACCAGTCAGAACGTTTTACGGCCTCGTCTAACATTGCCCACATAAATCCTCCGGCAAAAAGCGGACTTTCTTTATACCGATTCCAGAAATCTTCAAGAGCCGCTCCGTGTCCGTTATCGTAAGTTCCGTGCATAAATTCCGTCGGAAAAAAGACATTTTCACCCGCATTAAAACGATGCATTCCCGTTAAATAAGTAGGATAATGATGCGTGTCCCAACCATTAAAATCAGCCCACGGATGAATCACAATTCTTTTTTGCGGATCATTTTCGGTAAAAACGTTGTCAACATCATAATTCCAGCCGCCTTCATTGCCATTATCCCAAATAATAACCGACGGATGATTAACATCGCGTGTGATCATTTCAGTCGCTAATTTTGTTCCCGTTTCCGTATCATACGAGTTTTGCCAGCCCGCTAATTCATCCAAAACAAAAAGACCCAGCGAATCGCAAACATCTAAAAAATGATCGTCAGGTGGATAATGCCCGCGAACCGCATTCATATTCATGTCTTTAAGTAATTTTACGTCCAGTTCGCTGATTCGCTTGCTCGTACTCCTTCCGCCTTCAGGCCAAAACGAATGACGGTTAATACCTTTCATGATAATTTTAGTGCCATTTACATAAATTCCATCCTGTTTTTTAAACTCTAAAGTTCTAAAACCAATGCGTTTATTGTATTGATGGAGAATGATTCCGTTTTGTTTTAAAACAAGCTGTAAATCATACAAATTAGGATTTTCAGGATTCCACGGTTTAATATTTTTCCATTTTGCAGCTATAGATTCCCGAGTGCTTTTCGCTTTAAGCGGAAATGTAAAAGTCTCGAAATTTTCACCATTTAATCCTTTCAATGTAACTTCTAAAATAGTGTTTTTAGGAATGTTTTTCAAATTCAGATCAACTGCAACAGAACCGTCCATTTTCGGATTTACTGCAATATGTTCAATATGGGTTTTCGGAGAAACTTCCAGCCAAACAGGGCGATAAATTCCGCCAAAAAGCCACCAATCTGCCCGACGTTCTGCCGCATTAACTGATTTATTGGCAGATTGTTTCCAGACATGAACTTCTAAAATATTCTTAGAACCAAATTTTAATAAAGACGAAATATCATATTTAAATTCATAAAATCCGCCCTGATGAATCGCTCCCGCCAGTTTTCCGTTAACTTTTACTTCCGTATCCGTCATTGCTCCGCCAAACGCGATTAAAACATCTTTGTCTTTATAATTTGCCGGAATTTCAAATTCATATTTGTATAAACCTTCCTCTTTGCTTGGTTCTTTTTGGTTCAGTTCTTTGTACCAGCGACCGTAGGTATATTCGCCAAAACCTTCTAATTCCCATTGCGATGGCACATTTATTTTAGACCATTTTTGGCTGTTATTTCCACCCGTACAATAAAAATCCCATTGCACAGGATGCTCAAAATCTTTTCCCGAAAGATAAATTTTATCGGTTTGCTGTGCCGTTATATTTTGAGTTGACAAAATCAAAAACGCAGCAATAACAGTAGTTTGAAATGTGTTTTTTAGCAGCATAATAGTCAGATTATTGGATGATTAATTACCATCTGGTTTGGCAATCTCAAAACGATTACTCATAGGAAGAGTCCAGTTTGAAATGTAATTTGGTTTTTTTGGATTGTAATTTGGTGTTTCTTTTGTGATGTATTTTTTTAACGGAATATCAAGTTCCCGAATTCCTTTAAGTACACAAAGTGCAATTTCGTTGGCGCCAAAACTATTAAAATGAGTATTGTCGTCTAAAGCCTTTTCCTGTCCCGGAAAAGTGTTTGCAGGATATTGTACAAAAGCTTTTCGTGAAACTTCGTCGCCCCAGGTTTCATAAAGTTCAGTTGTTATTTTTGTGATATCAATTAGTGCTACATTATTTTTTTGAGCCACAGCACGCATCGCAGCAGGAAAATCACCGTGTGTTTCTTTTAAAGTTCCGTTTTCATTAAAAAACCTGCGTTGTGTTGGCGTAACCAAAACTGGAATCGCACCTTTTTCTTTTGCCGAAAGAACAAATTCAGTCAATAAATCAGAATAAGATTCCCACGCGCTATTTCCTGCGCCTTTTATTTTTTCATCATTATGACCAAATTCTACAAACAGATAATCGCCTTTTTTTATTTGCAACAAAATCTTTTTCAATCGGTTTGAATTTTTAAAAGAACTTAATGAAGAACCGGAATATGCATAATTGGCGACAACAATATCGTTGTCAAAATAATTCGTAATAAACTGTCCCCAAGAAGCCCAGGGCTCAACATCCTGATCTGTAACCGTAGAATCTCCGGCTAAATAAACAACCGTTACGTTTTCTTTTAAAGTGATTTTTATGCTTTGCACGGCAACTTCACCCAAAAATTCAAGCGTCAGTTTATCGTCCCAATCAAAAATGTCTTTTTCGCGGTCTTTTAAGGTTATGTTTTGATTGTCGTTTATTTTGGGAGTTCTGATATTTACGTTGAAAATCTTTGTAACCAATTTTCCTTTTTTGACAGCAAGCTGATCCAGCATTAATCTTCGGGATTCTGCTTTTATGGTAACGTTCGATTCTTTTTGAGAATTTCCCATAACAATTTCAACCTGATAATTTCCTTCAGGAAGTGCCACAGAAAAGTAAGTTGGTTTTGTTGTTGAAAAGGAATTAGAATTGATTTTTACATTCGAAGCCGTATTAAAATCAAAACCGTATCCCAAATTCGAATCATAAACTAAATTAGTATTAATTACGGTTGCTTTTGAGTTTTTTGGAGTAATTCCAAAATCAAACCATATCGACTTTTTGTTTTTAATACTATCATTAATTGGCAAACCAAAGGCAAATCCCGAAATAAAAAAACAAAGAAATAAGGTTCTGATTTTTGCCACTTTTGTAAGATTATGATGAATTTGTTATTCAAATCTAATTTTTAAGTTTTAAAATAGTATCCTGTACTATGATGTTAAAATCAGAATATGATAATTATGAATTTTATTAATATGTGACATTATATTTAAAATAATACTATATTTTTTCGTAATTATAAAAGGATAGTGCAGGATAGTTTTCTTTTAAGGATTTTCTTATTTTACTAAATCAATTTAGTTTTGATTTTATTGAAGATTTTGAATAAATCGATGCAAAAAACAGAAAATTGTTTAATTGTAATTTAAAAACAGTTCATTATGAAAAAGATACTATTTGGTTTTATGGTTTTACTTTCGCTGGTTTTTTTATCTTTTAAGAAAGATCAATCTTGTGTAACGTTAACAGCAGTTGTTGTAAAAACTCCTTTTGAAATGCCTGCAATCAAAATTCCGGATTTTAGTAATTGCAAGGAATATTCGATTGTAGATTTTGGTGCTATAAAAGGAAATAAGGACAAAATATCTAATGCGATAAATAAAGCGATCACAAAAGCGAATAAAGCGGGCGGCGGAATTATCGTGATTCCTGAAGGCGAATGGATTACGAAAAAAATCCATTTTAAGAGCAATATTAACCTTCATTTGAAAAAAGGAGCTGTTTTGCTTTTTTCAGAAGATCCAAATGACTATTTACCCGCCGTAAGTTCAACCTGGGAAGGATATGAATGTTATAATTATTCGCCGTTGATTTATGCATATCAATGTAAAAACATAGCCATTACTGGAGAAGGCGAATTAAAGGCAAAAATGGATATTTGGAAAGTTTGGTTTGCCCGACCAAAAGCCCATATGGAAAGTTTAAAAAGATTGTATTATCTGGCTTCATACAATAAACCGTTGAAAGAGCGACAAATGGCAAATGATTCGGCACATTTTCGACCACAGTTTATTCAGTTTAATCGCTGTGAAAATGTTTTAATGGATGGCGTTACGATCACAAATAGCCCGTTTTGGACGATTCATCCTTTTTTGTCAAAAGATGTTGTGCTGAGAAACCTAAATGTTTATGCACACGGACATAATAATGACGGTGTCGATCCTGAAATGAGTCAAAATGTATTAATTGAAAACTGCGTTTTTGATCAGGGTGACGATGCAATTGCCATTAAATCAGGAAGTAATCAGGATGCGTGGCGATTAAATACACCTTCAAAAAATATTATCATGCGCAATTGCACGGTTAAAAACGGACATCAATTAGTCGCTATAGGAAGCGAACTTTCGGGCGGAATAGAAAATGTATTTATTGATAATTGCACTGTCGTAGATGGCGCAAAACTAAACCATCTTCTTTTCATTAAAACCAATGAACGACGAGGCGGATACGTCATAAATATTTACATGAGTAACATAACATCTGGCAAAATCGACGAGGGAATTCTTGGAATTGAAACGGACGTTATGTATCAATGGCGAAATCTGGTTCCCACAATTGAACGAAAACTGACGCCAATAAAAAACGTTTATCTGAAAAATATAAAAGCAACAAACGTAAAGTTTATCTCAAGGATTCTTGCTCAAAAAGAACTTCCGGTTGAGAATGTTTTTCTTAAAAATATTAGTGCACAGAATGTTTCAGTGCAAAATGATATTCATGAAAATGTGGTCAATTTTGAAAGGAAGGATTGATTGGTTGAAACCTGTTTTACTTTAATTTCCTTATTCTTGGATTTTGACGATTTGAAAAGAATGATAAAATTTCAACTGTATTATCTTTTACCTGATAATATAATGTATTGTGTTTTGCAACAATAACTCTTCGAATTTCTTTTTTAAAATCTGAGGCTTGAAAAAGATTTGGGTTGTGTGAAAGTAAGTTTACAGTTTTTTCAATTTCGCTTGCGAGATTTTGTAATTCTCTTTCTGTCCAGTTTTCTTTGATGTATTCAATAGTATCTTTTAATTCAATTAAAGCAAAATCAGTCCATAAGATTTTATAACCATTTGTCATAAAGTTGTTTTGCTTTTGAATGTGAATTTAATTTTCCTGCTTCTGCATCTTGCAATCCTTTTTCTATTGATTGCTTTTCATTTTCAGAAATTGAATTCCACCAATCTTTATTTTCTTGTTTTTTTAGATCAATGATTTTATTTAGCACGGATAAATCCTCAATAGTTGATAACCATTGAATCAATTCTAACTTTTTACTTTGTATATTTAAATCAGCTTTCATATTCAAATAGAATTACTTTTCAAAAGTACATTTTAATTTCAAAAGTTGTATATAACGTGGTGTTAAACTATAGTTCACATCCTTAAAAAGACTTCTTTTAAATCGAATTCCTGTCAATAAAATTAAACGGCACTTTAACCGAACCTTTTTCTTTATTCAAAATCATTCTGGCGGCCGTTTCACCCATAACATTAAAATCGGTAGACATTACTGTTATGCCTAAAAGCTCTTTTAAAGGCGTGTCATTATAAGAGATTACGCCAATATCTTTTCCTAAAACATATTCTTCATCGCGAATTTGTTTCATTAAATTAACAAGATCAGATTCTTCGATAGTAATAAATAAATCGCCTTTTTTCAAAACCATATCGTCGTAAACCTCACTCAGAATTTCGAAATTTATTTCGTGTTCAACACAAAACTTTTTAAAACCGTGTAAAATTCTGCGTGGATAAGGATAAACCGCTTTTTCAGGATAGATCAGGATCAGTCTTTTGTATTTGGATATTTTGGCAAGTCCTTCTTTTAAAGCATTGTAAATATCGTTTTCAAAATCCTGATAAATTTTAATGATTTCGCCTTCCATATTTAGCTTTATGTTGTCCATAATAACCAATTTTTCCTGCGGAATTCTCTGAATCGCTTTTACAACATCATCGGTAAAACTCAAATGTTTTAATTCATCTGTTTTAAAATGAGTGGTGATTACGTAATAATCATAAACGCCTTCAAATTTGTCCAGTAAATTCAGGAATAAAGTTTCATCACAATGGTAAATATGTAAATCAACGTGAGCATTTGCACCAACAGTATTAATAAACGAGTTGTACGTTTTCATTTTGTACGCACTCAGTTTATTAAACAAAAACAAAATATTTACCTTAGATTCAAGCTTGGTTCGCGTAATATAATAGCCTTTTCCCCGAATAGATGAAATTATTTTTCGCTCTTTTAAAATATTATAAGCCTTCTCAACCGTATCTCTCGACATATAAAATTCTTCACTGAAGCTGTTTATAGAAGGAATTTTTTGATTTATTTTCAGATTTCCGTTGGCAATATTCTGCAGAATCGAGTCTACAATTTGTTTGTATTTCGGAACTCTTGAATCTTCATCTATTTTAATAAGTTTGATCATGGGGCTTGTAATTGCAAATTACGCTTGTTTTAAAAACGCAATTTTAAATTATATTTTTTGTAAAAAGCTTTATTTTAGTTGGTTACCTTTTTTGCTGTTGTTTTCAAGAAAAGGCAGCACTAAATTTAAGGAACTTAATTCTCAATCTGATTCTTTATTTATTAAATAAATGTGTTTTTAATAATTGCGAAATCGATTGCTAAAATAGAAATTTTAAATTTATTTTTTTAATTTAATTCGATACTTCTTTGCAATACCTCTTGGTTTTAACATATAATATAAAGGATAGTACAGGATAGTTTTGTTTTTTACATTTTCTTATTTTACCAAACGAGATTAACTATCACAATAACCACAAACAAATTTATAAATGGAATCATTATTAGGAATCATTTTTCACTCCATTGGAGGATTTTCTTCAGGGAGTTTTTACATGCCATTCAAAAAAGTTAAAAATTGGGCTTGGGAAAGCTACTGGCTCGTAGGAGGTTTTTTCTCCTGGCTTATCGTTCCGCCAATTGCAGCCTATTTAACGATTCCGAATTTTCCTGAAATCATCGCCGCAGCCTCACCGGCAATCAAAGCATTTACTTTCTCAATGGGGCTTATTTGGGGAATTGGCGGATTAACCTACGGTTTAGGCGTTCGTTATTTAGGAATGTCACTAGGAAATTCTATTGTATTAGGTTTCTGTTCTGCTTTTGGAGCTTTGGTGCCTTCCATTTATTATAATTTTTATCCAACAGAAGGAAAAATTTCTTTTACAGATATGCTGCACAGCACTGGTGGACAATTGGTTTTGCTGGGTGTTGCCGTTTGTCTTATCGGAATTGCTATTTCCGGAAAAGCGGGAATTTTAAAAGAAAAAGATTTTGCCGTTGGACATGAAGATAAAGACAAAGATTTTAATCTGACTAAAGGACTTATCATCGCTGTGATATCGGGTATTTTAAGCTCGTTTTTCAATTACGGAATCGAAGCCGGAAAACCAATGGCGGAAGCTGCTGTAATTTCAGGCTGTAATCCTTTGTTTCAGAATAATGTAACCTATATCGTGCTGCTTTGGGGCGGACTTACAACCAATTTTATCTGGTGTATGTATCTTAATTTCAAAAATAAAACTTTTGGAGATTACACTAATAAACAATCACCAATTACTAAAAACATTCTTTTTTCTGCACTTGCCGGAACCATGTGGTTTTTGCAGTTTTTCTTCTACGGAATGGGCGAAAGCAAATTAGGAAACGGAGCCAGTTCATGGATTTTACACATGGCGACGATTATTTTGACAGCCAATTTCTGGGGATTTTATCTGAAAGAATGGAAAGGAGTTTCCAAAAAAACATTCAATACTTTTTTATGGGGAATTGGATTGATCATGCTTTCAATAGTATTAGTCGGAATTGGAAATTCATTATAAAATAAAGACAGACAACCAATTAACATTTATACAATGTCGAATACAAATACCACACATATGAATTTTAAGCACGTGAGCTACCTTTGGGATGAAGCCAAAGCAGCAGCCCTGGCAGGAGATGAAGTAGCGCTTTTCATTTATCGTTCTAATTTACTTGGCGCCGATTTGCGATTGACCAATTACGGAGGAGGAAACACTTCTGTAAAAATTACAGACAAAGACCCCTTAACGGGAGAAAACTCAGAAGTAATGTGGATCAAAGGATCAGGCGGGGATATTGGAACCCTGACAAAATCAGGTTGTGCGGCACTTTATTTAGAAAGACTTCGTAATCTGGAAAACGTATACAGAGGTATTGAATTCGAAGATGAAATGGTAGAACTTTTCAACCACTGTATTTTTGATTTGGCTTCAAAAGCACCGTCAATCGATACGCCATTGCACGGATTCTTGCCATTTAAACATATCGACCATTTGCATCCCGATGCGGCCATTGCAATCGCTGCTGCCAAAGACGGGGCAAAAATTACCGAAGAATTATTCGACGGCGAAATTGGCTGGGTAGGCTGGCAGCGTCCCGGTTTTGATCTTGGATTACAATTAAGATCTTGCCTTGAGGAAGCAGAGAAAAAAGGAAAAAAACTACGTGGCATCATGCTTGGTTCCCACGGACTTTTTACCTGGGGAGACACAGCCTACGAAAGCTACATCAACACCCTTGAAGTAATCGAGAAATGCGCGACATATTTAGAGAATAACTACGGAAAAAAACGTCCTGTTTTTGGAGGACAAAAAATACAAAGTCTGCCGGAAGAAGCAAGAAAACTAAAAGCAGCAAAAGTAGCGCCAATCCTGAGAGGATTCTGCTCGTCAGAACGCCAGATGATTGGACATTATACAGATGATCAAAGAGTTTTGGAATTCATCAATTCAAATGATCTTGAAAAACTGGCTCCGCTTGGAACTTCATGTCCGGACCACTTTTTAAGAACCAAAATCAGTCCGCTTGTTTTGGAACTTGACCCAAACGAAGATTTATCAGATGTAAACGCCATCAAAGCAAAACTACAGCCTGCTTTTGAAGCCTACAGAGCGATGTACAAGGATTATTACAATACCTGCAAAAAATCAAATTCGCCTGCAATGCGCGACCCAAATCCTGTGGTTATTTTATATCCCGGAGTTGGAATGTTCACTTTTGCCAAAGATAAAACGATGGCAAGACTGGCATCAGAATATTATGTGAATGCAGTGAATGTTATGAAAGGCGCAGAAGCCGTTTCAGAATATACCTCACTTCCGCATCAGGAAGCTTTTGATATCGAGTATTGGTTATTGGAAGAAGCAAAACTGCAAAGAATGCCAAAACCAAAAGCACTTTCAGGAAGAGTTGCCTTAATTACCGGATCAGCCGGAGGAATAGGAAAAGCAATTGCCAAAAAGTTTGCACAGGAAGGCGCTTGCGTAATTATCAACGACATCAACGAAGAACGTTTGGAAGAAGCCACAAAAGACTTCATAAAAACCTTTGGAAAAGATGCCGTTTCAAGCACACTTTTAAATGTTACAAACGAAAACAGCACCGAAAAAGCACTTGACGAAGCCTGTCTTGCTTTTGGAGGAGTTGATATCGTAGTGAACAATGCCGGAATCAGCATCTCAAAATCAATAGCCGAACATACGCTCGAAGAATGGGACAGATTATACGATATTCTGGTAAAAGGACAATTCATCGTTTCAAAAGCGGGAATCGAAGTAATGCGCAAACAGGGATTTGGTGGAGACATTGTAAACATCGTATCAAAAAATGCGGTTGTTGCAGGACCAAACAATCCGGGTTACGGATCAGCAAAAGCGGCTCAGGCACATTTAACGCGCCTTATGGCAGCAGAATTGGGACCCGATAAAATTCGCGTGAACACGGTAAATCCTGATGCCGTAATTTCAGATTCAAACATTTGGTCCGGAGGCTGGGCAGAAGGAAGAGCCAAAGCATATGGCGTTACGGTAGAAGAATTACCGGCATATTATGCCAAACGCACCTTACTAAATGAAATCATATTGCCTGATGATATTGCCAATGCATGTTTTGCATTTACAGGAGGATTGTTGAGCAAATCAACAGGAAACGCCTTAAATGTAGACGGCGGTGTAGCAATGGGCTTCTATAGATAAAAATAGTTTTTTTTAAGTTTGTTTAAGCAAAAGTGGTTTTTTGTGATCTAACGTTCGATGATTTCGAACGTTAGTATTTAAAATGAAGAGATGAATTTTAAACAAACGAAATAACATAAAAAGTATAGTAAAACAGAAATTCAAATTATATATTTAGCAATTGAATTTCATTAAAAGAAAATAATATGTTAATTGGATCAAACAAAATAGACTCGCATAATGATGAGTTATTAAAAAAACATCAAAATAAATTTGCTTTTACAACTTCAGAAATTGGAGATGCAGAAGCAATTATTAAAAAACTAATCGAATTTCAAATCGCGATTCCATCTTGGGCATTAGGAACAGGAGGAACAAGATTTGGACGTTTTGCCGGAGGCGGAGAACCACGTTCGATTGAAGAAAAAATCGAAGATGTAGGTTTGCTTCATGCTTTAAACAAAGCTTCGGGAGCGATTTCATTGCACATTCCGTGGGATATTCCAACAGATTATCAGGCCATAAAAAACTTAGCCGGACAACACGGTTTAAAGTTTGACGCCATGAACTCAAATACATTTCAGGATCAGGCAAATCAGGAACATACGTATAAATTTGGTTCTTTACAAAACGTAAATAAAGCGGTTCGTAAACAAGCGATCGCTCATAATATCGAAGTTATTAAACACGGAATCGAATTAGGATCAGAATCGTTAACGGTTTGGTTAGCAGATGGATCTTCATTTCCGGGACAATTAAACTTTCGTCGCGCCTACCAAAATACCTTAGAAAGTTTAGAAGAAATCTACGATGCATTGCCTTCAAACTGGAAATTATTTTTAGAATATAAATGTGCTGAACCTAACTTTTATTCCACAACAGTGGCAGATTGGGGACAATCATATTCATATGTAAAAAAATTAGGAGACAAAGCGCAGACTTTAGTCGATTTAGGACATCATTTGCCAAATGCTAATATTGAGCAAATCGTTTCTTTATTATTGATGGAAAACAAATTAGGCGGATTCCATTTTAACGATTCAAAATACGGAGATGATGATTTAACAGCCGGAGCTTTAAAACCATATCAATTATTCTTGATTTTCAATGAATTAGTTGAAGGAATGGATGCCAGAGGAATGAATCACGCCAAAGATTTAGGCTGGATGATCGATGCTTCTCACAACATAAAAGATCCTTTAGAAGATTTATTGCAATCTGTAGAAGCGATTATGATTGCTTATGCGCAGGCACTTTTGGTAGACAGAAAATCGTTAGAAATTGCTCAGGATGAGAACGATGTGGTAAAAGCACAGGAAATTCTGCAAAATGCTTTCCGTACAGATGTTCGCGCTTTGGTTGCTGAGGCTCGTTTGCGTTCAGGAGCGGCTTTAAATCCTGTGGAATTATACCGCAGTCTTGCTGTTAGAAACAATCTAATTGGCGAAAGAGGATTAAAAACGATGGCAACAGGATTATAATTATGAATTGTGAGTTGTGAATTATGAGTTAGTAAAAAGACTGAATAAAAATCACAATTCACAATTCACAACTCACAATTTACAATTAAAAAAATGAATGTAGTTGCAATTTTTGATATTGGTAAAACCAACAAAAAAGTATTTTTATTTGATGAAAACTATAGAATTGTTTGGGAAAAATCAGTAAATCTGAACGAAACAGTTGATGAAGACGGTTTTCCGTGTGAAGATATTGAAGTACTCAAAAACTGGATTCTTGACCGATTATCAGAAATAAAAGAACTGAATAATTACGTTCTAAAAGCCATAAATTTTAGTACTTACGGCGCTAGTTTTGTATATGTTGATGATAAAGGTGAAGTTTTAACACCTTTGTACAACTATCTAAAAGATTATCCAAAAGAACTAAAAGACCATTTTTATGCTACATATAAAGGAGAAGAAGTTTTTGCAGTAAAAACAGCTTCTCCTGTTTTAGGAAGTCTGAATTCGGGAATGCAGATTTACAGATTGAAAGAAGAAAAACCGGAGTTATTTGAAAAAGTAAAATATTGCCTGCATTTACCGCAATATTTGAGTTTTCTGTTAACAGGCGAAGCATATACTGATATTACAAGCATTGGATGCCATACTAATCTTTGGAATTTTAAAAAGATGAAGTATCACAAATGGCTAAAAAAAGAAGGTATAAAAGAGAAGCTTCCGCCAATTCATCCCGGTAGAGACATTATCAAAAAAGAAAATGATTTGTCAGTAGGAATTGGTCTGCATGATAGTTCATCGGCGATTATTCCTTACACCATCAACTTTACAGAACCTTTTGTTTTATTATCAACAGGAACCTGGAGTATTTCGCTCAATCCTTTTAATAATAAGCCTTTAACGTTTGTAGAACTTCAAAACGATTGTTTGTGTTACATGCAATACACCGAAAAACCGGTAAAAGCAGCACGATTATTTTCGGGAAATGAGCATGAAATTCAGGCAAAAAGATTAGCAGAACATTTTAATGTGCCGTTTGACAGTTTCAAAGATATTTATTTTGATAAAAAAATCGTTTCAAATTTAAGAGCTTTAAACTTCCAGATCGTTTATCCGAAGAAATATGATTTTGATATTCTGAAAGAATGTCCGTTTCAAAAAAGAGATTTAAATACGTTTAAAAGTTACGATATTGCCTATCATCAATTAATGCTTGATCTCGTTGAACAACAGTTTTTTTCGACTAATTTAGTGATTCATAACAGTCCCGTAAAGAAGATTTTTGTGGATGGAGGTTTTAGTAAAAATTCAATTTTCATGAATTTACTCGCCGAAGCATTCCCTGATATTGAAGTTTATGCAGCATCGATGGCGCAGGCAAGTGCATTGGGCGCAGCATTGGCAATTCATCAAAACTGGAACCCGAAACCAATACAAAATGATTTAATTGATTTGAAATTTTATAAACATTGATATATAGCCACAGATTTAAAAGATTAAAAAGATTTTTTCACGCAGATTCTGCAGATTTTAGCATTTTTGATTAATTATCTGCGCGCATTTGTTTAAATCTTTTAAAGTCAGCGTGAAATAAAATTAAAATTAAAAATCTGCTCAATCTGCAGAATCTGCGAGAGAAAATTATAGCCACAGATTTAAAGATTAAAAAGATTTTTGTTTCACGCAGATTCTGCAGATTTTAGCAGATTCATTTTGATTAATTATCTGCGCGCATCAGCTTAAATCTTTTGAAATCTGCGTGAAAAAATAGTAAACACATAATCGTGTTTAAAAAGAAAATAATAATACAGTAATATGAAAATCGGATTATTTATACCGTGTTATGTCGATCAGTTTTACCCAAAAGTAGCGATTGCAACCTATGAACTTTTACAGAAATTAGGCTGCGAGGTTCATTTTCCGATGGGTCAAACCTGCTGCGGACAACCAATGGCGAATAGCGGATACCAATATTTAACGAAAGGCTGCGACGCTAATTTCATAGCCAATTTTACAGGATTTGATTATATTGTTTGCCCTTCGGGAAGTTGTGTTTTGCATGTAAAAGAACATTTGCACGACGAAAAACAAGAAGAATTGGCAGCAGAAATGCGTAAAAAAGTTTTCGAATTAACGGAGTTTATTACTGATATTCTGAAAATAGATCATATCGACGGGAATTTTCCGTACAGAGTTGGTATGCATGTAAGCTGTCACGGTCAACGTGGGTTAAAGCTTTCGCAGATGACGGAATTAAACGCACCATTTTTTTCAAAACCGGAACAATTACTAAGCAAAATTAACGGAATCGATTTGGTTTCTTTATCGAGAAAAGATGAATGCTGTGGTTTTGGTGGAACATTTTGTGTAACCGAAGAAGCAGTTTCGGTAAAAATGGGACAAGACCGAATCACGGACCATGAAAATCATCAGGTTGATTATATTACAGGCGGCGATATGTCGTGTTTAATGCATTTAGAAGGAATTCTGAAAAGGCAAAAAAGCAACATCAAAACCATTCATATTGCCGAAATATTAAACTCGTTCGAAAACTAAGCGATTTTAAAATTAAACTTAATTTTCTTTTTACCATTAAGAGATTAAGTTTATAAAGCTTAGCTTAATGGTTAAATAAATAACAAAAGATGTCTTCAAAAAAAATAATCGAACATAGCGAAGCCGCAACACGTTTTAACAAAGATGTAGAACGCGTAAACTGGCATGATGAAACACTTTGGTTTGTTCGTGAAAAACGCGATAAAGCTGCACATAATATTCCCGATTGGGAATTGCTTCGTGAAACGGCTTCACAAATAAAAAATAATGTACTCTCAAATATTCATGATTATTTAGTTGAATTTGAGGTAAATGCTCAAAAAAACGGAATCATTGTGCATTGGGCGGCTGATGCAAAAGAGCATAACGAAATCGTGCATTCGATCATGGCAAAACACGATGTAAAGCAAATGGTGAAATCAAAATCAATGCTTACAGAAGAATGTCATTTGAATGATTATCTGGCCGAAAAAGGCATCGAAGTAATCGATTCTGATTTAGGAGAATATATTGTTCAGCTTCGAAAAGAACCGCCAAGTCATATTGTTTTGCCGGCAATTCACCTTAAAAAAGAAGATGTAAGCGAGACTTTTCACGAACATTTAGGTACAGAAAAAGGAAACATTGATCCTCAATATTTAACAGAATCTGCACGTTTAACTTTAAGAGATACATTCTTAACCCGTAAAGTAGCTTTAACCGGAGTTAATTTTGCCATTGCAGAAACGGGCGAATTTGTGGTTTGTACCAATGAAGGAAACGCCGATATGGGCGCGCATTTAGCCGATGTTCATATTGCTTGTATGGGATTTGAAAAACTGATTCCGCAGCGAAAACATTTAGGCGTTTTCCTGAGATTATTAGCCAGAAGCGCAACCGGACAACCAATTACGACTTTTTCAAGTCATTTTAAAAAACCAAGAGACGGAAAAGAACTTCACATTGTAATTGTCGACAATGGAAGAAGCACCCAATTGGGCAGAGAAGATTTTAAAAACTCGTTAAAATGTATTCGTTGCGGCGCGTGTATGAATACATGTCCTGTTTATAGACGAAGCGGCGGACACAGTTATCATAATGCTGTTGCGGGACCAATTGGCGCTATTTTGGCACCCAATCTCGATATGAGCAAAAATGCCGATTTGCCTTTTGCAAGTACGCTTTGTGGTTCGTGTACCAATGTTTGTCCCGTAAAAATTGATATTCACGATCAATTGTACAAATGGCGTCAGGTTTTAGTAAAAGAAGGACATACGCCAGCTGCAAAAACCGTCGCAATGAAAACAATGGCAACCGTTTTATCAAACCCAACTATTTTTAATATTGCAGGAAAATCGGGAAGATTTGTAATGAAAAATATTCCGGCTTTGGTAAACAATAAAATGAACAAATGGTACGATCAGCGTGAAATGCCCGACGTTCCTGAGGAATCTTTTAGAGAATGGTACAAGAAAAATTCGAGAGAAGCTAAAGCGAAAAAAGATGAGCAGTAAAGCAGAAATTTTACAGAAAATAAAAAACAGCCAGCCCAATATAATTGCTGATTTGCCTGACTTAAATGTTTTAGGTTCAGATAATTTTGAGGTTTTAGATACTTATAAAACCGTATTGAAAAACATTGGCGGTGATTTTGTTGAAGTAGCGAATTACGATGAAATAATTGATTACTTAAAAACCAATTACGCACTTGAAAGACGCATTATTACTACAATTCCGGAACTTTCAGAAGTAGCGGTTTTAGACTGGAAAAATGAAGATCCACATTCGCTGCAAAACGTAGAATTAACGATTATAAAAGCACATTTTGGCGTTGCCGAAAATAGTGCACTTTGGGTAACCGATGATATTTTAGGTCAGCGTGTAGCGCCTTTTATTGCGCAATATCTGGCGATTGTTGTAAATAAAAAAGATATTATACCAACCATGCATCAGGCGTATGAACGAATTGGAAGCCAGGAATATGGTTTTGCAACTTTTATCGCCGGACCTTCAAAAACAGCTGATATTGAGCAATCTTTAGTTTTAGGAGCGCACGGAGCAAGAGGTTTAATCGTTTTTTTATTATCCGCTTAATTGTCATTCTGAGGAACGAAGAATCTCCGTTGCTGAATCGATAAAGATTGGCGAGTTTCTTACGGAGATTCTTCGTTCCTCAGAATGACAAAATACTGCATATCACAATGCATCAAAAAATAAAAGTTTAACTTTATAATATTGAATCCGCAAACAAATATTAAATAAGTTAAGAATGAATAACACAAAAAGCCTTAAAGCAGTTGCTTACGGAGAAGTACTTTGGGATGTTTTTGATGATAAGAAAAAAATAGGCGGCGCACCATTAAATGTGGCGCTGCGCATGAAAACATTAGGCTGCGAAGTTGCCATGATTAGCTGCGTAGGAAATGACGAGGATGGAAAAGCAATTCTAAATCACATCAAACAATTAGGGCTTCAAACAGATACTGTTATGGTTTCTGAAATGTTTCCGACAGGATTGGTGAATGTAACTCTAAACGAAAGTGGTTCTGCAACTTACGAAATAAATTATCCATCGGCATGGGATAAAATTGTGCTGAATAATTTAGCCGAAACGCTGGTTATAAATGCAGATGTTTTAGTATACGGAAGTTTAGTTTGCCGTGATGAAGTATCAAGAAAATCGCTTAAAAATTTATTGCAGACTAATGTTTATAAAGTGTTTGACGTTAATTTAAGAAAGCCGCATTATACTTACGAAGTTCTTGAAAGATTAATGCTTTCTGCCAATTTTATAAAGTTTAACGATGAGGAAATTCTAGAAATTGCCGCAGCTTTACAATCACCTTTTACAAGTCTCGAAGAAAATATCCATTTTATAGCAGAACAAACCCATACAAAATCAATTTGTGTTACCAGAGGAAAAGACGGCGCTGTGTTATTATGGAAAGGACAACTTTATGAAAATGAAGGTTATACCGTAAAAGTTGCTGACACCGTTGGAGCAGGAGATTCCTTTTTGGCCGCTTTAACAACATCTTTACTTACAGGGAAAGAACCTCAGACTGCGCTGGATTTTGCTTGTGCAATTGGCGCTTTAGTTGCTGAATCTGTCGGAGCAAATCCTGAAATTTCATCTTCCAGAATTGAAAAAATACTATCCAAAGAGTCGAAATAAGGCTTTTTGAAAAATGTAACTTGCCATTAACCATTCTTATCCGAGAGTGGTTTTTTTATGCAAAATAATGAAGTTCTGAAATAAAGATTTTTTAGGCGTTCGTCAAAACTCTTAATAAAAAAACAATACTTTATTTAAACGCATAATATTTTCTTTTTTGAGTTTTTTTTTAGCAGATAAATTTCGTTTTTATCAGACAATGATTTATATCAATTTTGTTATTAATTATTACTTAAAAATAAATTATTTGTTAACTTTTTGGTGTTTATAAATTTTTAATTAATTGATAATAAGTAATTTGAGTTGATTTTTTTGCTCACTTTTTTAAATTATTTTTTTTGATAGTTTATTTGTTTTTAAATTTGCTGACACAATATCACCTTTAAAATTTCACTATTATGGATCAAATTCTGAACGAAAAAAACACAAAAATAACTTACACTCAAGATGAAGTTATGGAGGCTTCTTTAGCGTATTTTAAAGGAGATAGTCTTGCAGCTACCGTTTGGATTAATAAATACGCACTTAAAGATTCAGATGGAAATATTTTCGAAAAATCACCACAAGATATGCATCGCCGTATTGCAGCTGAAATTGCGAGAATTGAAAAGAAATACACAAATCCATTTTCTGAAAAGGAAATTTTTGATCTCATAAAAGACTTTAAATACCTTGTTCCTCAGGGAAGTCCGATGACGGGAATTGGTAATCCGTTTCAAATTGCATCATTGTCAAATTGTTTTGTGATAGGAAATAACAGTTCAGATTCTTACGGCGGAATCATGAAAATTGATCAGGAACAAGTGCAGTTAATGAAGCGCAGGGGAGGCGTTGGTCATGATCTTTCGCATATTCGCCCAAAAGGTTCACCGGTTAAAAATTCAGCGTTGACCTCTACAGGACTTGTTCCGTTTATGGAACGTTATTCTAATTCGACCCGTGAAGTCGCACAAGATGGCCGACGCGGTGCTTTAATGTTGTCAGTTTCTATAAATCATCCCGATGCATCTGATTTTATTGATGCAAAGATGGAACAGGGAAAGGTAACCGGCGCAAATGTATCGGTTCGTATTGATGATGCTTTTATGAAAGCCGTAAAGTCAGATTCAGGTTATTTGCAGAAATATCCCATTTTTAGCGATAATCCATTATACAGTAAAGAAATAAAAGCAAAGGAATTATGGAGCAAAATTATCCATAATGCATGGAAATCAGCAGAACCGGGAATTTTGTTTTGGGATACTATCATAAACGAATCATTGCCGGATTGTTACGCTGATTTAGGATACAAAACATTGTCGACAAATCCGTGCGGAGAAATTCCGCTTTGCGCTTATGATTCTTGTCGTTTGCTGGCCATCAATTTATTTTCTTATGTAAATAAACCTTTTACAAAAAATGCTTCATTTGATTTTGATCTTTTCAAAAAACATATTGCCGCAGCTCAGAAAATAATGGATGATATTATTGATTTGGAATTGGAAAAAATCGATTCAATATTAGAAAAAATCAACGAAGATCCTGAAAGCGAAGAAATAAAATTGGTAGAGAAAAACCTTTGGCTTAACATTAAAAATAAGGCAAATGAAGGTCGTAGAACCGGTATTGGTATTACTGCCGAAGGAGATATGCTTGCGGCAATGGGTTTGCGTTACGGAAGTGATGAAGGTATCGAATTTTCAGAGAAAATACATAAACTCTTGGCTATTGAAGCCTATCGCGGATCTGTAAATCTGGCTAAAGAACGCGGTATGTTTGGTATTTATAATGCCGAAAGAGAAAAAAATAACCCGTTTGTACTTCGATTAAAAGAAGCCGACGCCGATTTGTATCGTGAAATGCAAAAATACGGACGCCGTAATATTGCTTTGTTAACTATTGCGCCAACGGGTACAACAAGTTTAATGACGCAAACAACATCCGGAATAGAGCCTGTTTTTTTACCGGTGTATAAACGCCGAAGAAAAGTAAATCCAAATGATAAAGACGTACGCGTAGATTTTGTTGATGAAGTAGGCGATAGTTGGGAAGAATACGTTGTTTTTCATCACAGGTTTAAAGAATGGATGCTTGTAAACGGATATGATATAACTAAAAATTATACGCAGGAGGAAATTGATATTTTGGTACAAAAATCGCCTTACTTTAAAGCAACAAGCAACGATATCGATTGGTTAAGCAAAGTGCGCATGCAGGGCAAAATACAAAAATGGGTAGATCACTCTATTTCGGTAACCATTAATGTACCAAATGATACGCCAGAAGAAATGGTGGGTAAATTATATATGCAAGCCTGGGAAGAAGGCTGTAAAGGTGTTACAGTATATAGAGACGGCTCGCGCTCCGGCGTATTAATTTCGAATACAGAGAAAAAAGAAGAAACTGTTGAAACACATTTAAGTGCTTTTCCAACAAAACGCCCGCAGATATTAAAAGGAGACGTTGTTCGTTTTCAAAACAGTAAAGATAAATGGATCGCTTTTATAGGATTAGTAGAAGACAGACCTTATGAAATTTTTACAGGTCTTGTTGATGACGAAGATGGAATTTTGATTCCGCGTTGGGTTTCTGAAGGGCTTATTATTAAAAATAAAAATGAAGACGGAACCAGCCGTTATGATTTTCAATATAAAAATACAAGAGGTTATAAAACAACAATTGAAGGGCTTTCGCATAAATTTAATCCTGAATACTGGAATTATGCTAAGCTGATTTCGAGCACTTTAAGACACGGAATGCCTATTGATAAAGTGGTAGAATTGGTGAGCAGCCTGCAATTGGATGGCGAATCAATAAGCACCTGGAAAAACGGAGTAACACGAGCTCTTAAACGTTATATAGTTGACGGCACAGAGGTTAACGGGCAAAAATGCAGTAACTGTAATTCTGATAATCTGATCTATCAGGAAGGCTGTCTTACGTGCAACGATTGTGGTTCGTCTAAATGTGGCTAATCCTTAAATCGATTTCAGTTTGCTCTGAATATACTATTAAAAGAAAATAAAAAAATACCCGCAGCATTTTCCTGCGGGTATTTTTGTTAGTGCTAATGCGCTGAAATTACACGCCATTTTATATGGAAAATATATATAGGTAAAATCCCAATCATGTTAGATAAAAAATAAGTAAAAATTGATATTTAGATTGAATTACAACGTTTAGTTATATTCTATAAGGTAGTTTGTAGGAATAAAAAAGCAGATTATGCGTAATATTGCGATTACGAATGTTTATTTAGCATTCGGACAATTTTATACATGACATAAAGGTGTAAAATTAATTTTTTCTACTGAATTTTAAGAATCTTTATGAGATTTCTTATACTTTTTTAAAAATAACAATTAAATACTATGTTTATTACCCTCACACATGATCAAGTCCAGTTTTACTACGGATCAGAACACTGGCAATATAACTTTAATGAAGTTGTCGAGCTCGGATTGCTCAAAAAAAAGAGATCTTTCTTTCTTGAAAATAGTGCTTTTGTAGCCATTACAGCGGTAGCCTATTATTTTATGGTTTTTTCAGATTTGGTAGAGCTCTATTACATTATTCCTACTTTATTGTGTTACACGATTTTAATTATTTTAAGGTTTTATACAAACATCGAATTTGACTATTATGTTATTGTAAAAGATGTCTATAAAAAAGAAACCAAAATTAAAATCAATCCCCTCGACCGAACTACAATTGCAAAACAAATTGATCAGTATTCAAGCTTGAAATTCGATCAGATTTTGCAAAGAACATAAAACCAATATATCAAATGGATCAATTATTATTCGGAATTTCACGTTTCGATTTGGTATTTATGATCGTTGCAATTGTGTACGGTTTCATCATTACCATGAAAAAAAAATAACATACAAATACAAGCTTCATTGACCTACATTTGAGGCAAATTTTAGATTAAGTATTGTAGTTATAGCTATACCACACCCCCCAAATAAAGTTTATGGCCACTTCAATAAAAAACAAAATCAAAAGCATTAGAGAGTTAAAAAATTATACTCAGGAATATATGGCAGATCAATTAGGCGTTACCCAGGCGGGTTATAGTAAAATTGAGAAAGGAAAAACAATTCTTTCTTATGTTAAATTGGTTGAAATTGCTCGTATTTTAGATGTTAGTGTAGAAGATATCATTAGTTTCGACAGCCAGAGATATTTTAATAATTTCAATAATGTAAAAGGAAATAATAACGGAAGCATTCTCATTAATCAGGAGAATGAAACTTTAAAAACGCTTTATGAAGATAAAATAAAGCTTCTTGAAAAACTTCTTAAAAAAACAGAAGAAGAATTATTTCGTTATAAAAAGAAATTCGGACAAATATAAAACATAAAAAAAACGAGGTTTTTAACGCCTCGTTTTTTAGTATAATATCCTTGAAAATTAAACAGTTTGATCGTCTGTATCAGCATCAGCTGCGTTGGTTTTTACAGATGTAATTCCATTATCTCTTGCCGAAGTGCTTTCGTACATTTCACTATTGCCAATTATCTGGCCGTTTGAAGCTTTTAGATTAAAATATGGCTTTCCATTACTTGATTCTTTTCTTTCGAATCGATTATCGTCCTGCGAATTTGTTTTTACAGATTCAATTCCGTTCGCGCAGGCAGCTTTTGTTGCATAACCTTCACTAGACAGAATAGTCTGACCATTTCCTGCTTTTAAATTGAATTGAAATTCGCCGTTCGCTCTTTTAGTAATTACAAATTTTCCCATGTATTTTTTTTATTAAAGTTAGGTATGATATTTTGCAAGAGCTAAAAATACAAAACTTAGTATTACAAAATATACTTTGCCGGAAATAAAATTGGAGAATTTCAAGCACTAAAAAAATATTTTTTAAGATTAAATTAAGAATGAATTTATCCCTTTTGGAGACATTTTTGATTCATCATAATAATTTGGGTAAAGAACATTTTTTGTTATATAAGAATATTCTGTATATTTATCCTTTTTAAATAGTAGTACTATGAAAAATTTATTGATCACACTTATAGTTGCATGTGTTTTGCTGTCTTGTAATTCCCAAAAGAATGAAAAACTAACAGAAACACCTTTACGAGATATTGAAACAAATATTATTGAAGACAGCAACAGCTTAAATGAAGCAACAATATATTTAGGTACATTACCTTGCGCAGATTGCAGCGGAATTGAAACTGTATTGAAAATTTATCAGGGAGACGGAACAATAGAAAGTCATAAATTTGAACTAACAAGCATTTACAAAGGTAAACCAAGTAAAAATTTTGTAGATCACGGTAATTTTAATCTTGAAAGAGGTTTAGAAAACGATCCGGATGGAACAATTTATGTTCTAAATTGGGATCAGCCTGAATCCAGACAAATATATTATGGCGTTTTTAGCCACGACTCAAACAAAATTTATTTACTGAATAATAAAAGAGAAATAATTAAATCAGATTTAAATTATTCCTTAGTTCTCAAAAAATAAAAAGTTTTAAACAGAGAAATATAGGTTTTAGATGCAAAAGAGTGAGCAAAAAGGAATATATTTATTTCACATAGCTGGCTTTTTGCATTTAAATAAGTGAAACGCCTTTTTTTAGCTAAAAAGACCTATGTTTCTATGTGTTAAAAATAATTACACCAATGAGTTAAAGTATTTAATTGAATACTTTAACTCGTTTTATTTTGTGCCAAAGTGCCAATTTTAACGCAGTACTTTTTGGTAAAATCACGTGTTTTGCAAAAAATAATTCTCTATTTTTGTTAAGAGGAGTTAATTTATGAAAGAAATCACCGAAATTCTTAACGCATATTCACAAGCAAAACTTGAGGGAAAAAAAGCAGCTTTGGCAACAGTCGTTAAAGTAGAAGGATCGTCGTACAGACAACCAGGAGCAAGAATGCTGGTTATAGAAGATGGTTTTTTAACAGGTGCAATAAGTGGAGGCTGTCTTGAAGGAGATGCGTTGCGAAAAGCATTACTTTCGATTCATCAGCAGCAAAATAAATTAATAATTTACAACACAAACAACGATGATGATCTTGAATTAGGATTGCAGTTAGGCTGTAACGGTGTTGTGCATATTCTTTTTGAATACATTGACGACAACATTCAAAACAATCCAATTCATCTTTTACAGCAATTGCAAGCAGAAAGAAAACCGGCGATTATTGCGACATTATTTTCATTAAAAAAACAAGCCAAACAATCCGGAACAGTATTGTTTTATAGAGAAAACACAGAACCTGTTTATCATGACAGTATTGCATTACAGCTTATTACAGATGCTAAACAAGTATTAAGCAAAAAACTTACCATTGTAAAAGAAATAGAAGAAAATACTGAAACGGAAGCTTTAATCGAATACATTTCGCCACCCGTTTCGCTCGTTATTGTTGGCGCAGGAAACGACGTTCAGCCATTGGTAAAAATGGTCGAAATAATAGGCTGGGAAATTACAATAGCCGAAGGCCGCGCCACGCATGCCACAAAAAAGAGATTTCCTGAAGCTAAAAATATACAGGTTGGAAAACCGGAAACAGTATTAGAGAACATAAATATTGACAGTCAGACTTATTTTGTGTTAATCACCCATAATTACAAATACGACTTGGCAATGCTAAAATTACTTTTACAGACAAATTGTAATTATATCGGAATTTTAGGACCAAAAACAAAGCTGAACCGAATGTTTGATGATTTGTATAACGAAGGAATAAAAATAACCGAAGAACAATTAAATCGTATTTACGGTCCAATTGGTCTTGATATTGGCGCAGAAACATCGGAAGAAATTGCCTTATCGATTATGGCTGAAATTAAAGCAGTAATAAGCGGCAAAACAGGAACTTCACTGAAATATAAAACGGGTAAAATACATACTACAGCGCCATATGCCGAATCATAAAACGAATAAAACCGGAATCATTATTTTAGCAGCAGGAAACTCGTCAAGATTAGGCCGGCCCAAACAATTATTAGAATATAAAGAAACAACACTTTAAAAAACACGATTAAAGAAGCTTCTATTGTATCCAATACTATGATTATTATAGTTACAGGATCAAACACAGAATTAATAGAAAATGATCTTAATTTTCCCGAAATAAAAACGTGTTTCAATTCAGAGTGGGAAGACGGAATAGCAACTTCAATTGCAAAAGGACTTAAAGAATTATTGATTTTATCTCCTGATTGTGATAGCTGTATTTTTGCCGTGTGCGATCAGCCTTATATAACAGCGGCTGTTTTTGAAAATTTAATTACAGAATATCAAAATACATCAAAAGGAATTGTTGCTTCTGCTTACGCTGAAACGATAGGAACTCCCGTACTTTTTAATGAAAAATATTTTGATGAACTTCTCGAATTACAAGGTCATGAAGGCGCAAAAAAGATAATTAACCGTTTTATTGATGATGTAATTGCCGTTCCGTTCGAAAAAGGCAATATCGATATTGATACAATTGAAGATTATAATAAGCTAATTCTTTGAGATTAAATTACACTCTTAACCTCTCCGCCAAAACCAAAACACGCTCAATTGTCTCGTCGATTTCATTTTCAGTTGTAAATCTTCCCAAACTAAAGCGTATCGAACTCAACGCATTTTCATCAGATAAACCCAAAGCTTTTAAAACATGCGAAGGTTCTGATGTTACCGCAGAACAAGACGAACCATTTGAAACTGAAATATCCTGCAAAGCCAGAATTAATGTTTCGGAGTTTACACCCGGAAAACAAATGTTAGAAGTATTGCAAATTCTGTTTTCAGTATTTCCGTTTACAAACGAACCTTCAAATTTTAATAAACCGTTTTCTAATTTATTTCTAAGTTTCGAAATTCTCTTTTGATCACTTTCTAATTCATCAAAAGCAATTTCAGCCGCTTTGCCTAAACCAATAATTCCGGGCACGTTTAATGTGCCGCTTCTCAATTTTCGTTGTTGATTGCCGCCGTGTATTTGAGGCATTAATTTTAATTTGGCTTTCGCCGAAATATACAAAGCACCAATTCCTTTTGGACCATAAAATTTATGTGCAGAAAGTGCCAAAAAATCAATTCCGAGTTTTTTTACATCAACATTAATTTTTCCAATTGCCTGCGTGGCATCACACATTAGCAAGGCATTTTTGGCATCAGCTATTGTAGAAACCGCTTCAATATTTTGAATGTAACCGATTTCATTATTGGATAACATTATTATGACAATCAGTGTTTTATCTGTAATTGATTCATTTAAAACATTAAAGTCTAAAGCCCCATCTGGCGCAACTGGCAAGTACGTAACTTCAAACCCATTGCTTTCCATAAAGCGGCACGTATTAAGCACGGCTTTATGTTCTGTTGCCACCGTAACAATGTGTTTGCGATCTTGATTTAAAAGACCTTTAATAGCCAAATTGATAGCCTCAGTTGCTCCGGAGGTAAATAGGATTTCTTCTTCGCTGGCACCAATTAAATTTGCCGTTTGCCAAGTTGCCAAAGCAACCGCTTCGTTTACAGATAATCCTGCAATATGCGAACTTCCGGCATTGGCATAAAAATCTGTAAAATACGGAAGCATAGCATTTAACACCCGTTCATCTACACGAGTACTTGCATTATTGTCGAGGTAAATCATTGTGGTGAAATTTCTTCTGTTATTGTAAAAATACAATTTTGAAAATTAAATAAGATTGTTCCTTATATAGAAATTTTCTGAATAGATGGTTTGTGTGAATTTTATAACATTATTTCATCAAGTATTCTTAAATTTGGTAGAATTAATTCTGGCAATTTGTTAATTTAAAACAGTATGCATGGCTTCTAAAAAAACAAATAATAAAAAAATAATCGAAGACGATGCTAATTCTCGTCGTGATTTTATAAAGAAATCGGGATTATTTACCGCACTTGCTTTTGCTCCGCCGTCATTGGTTATGGCTTCTGAAAATAAATGGGATGAAAAGATTGCAGAATATTTAGAAACGGTACCGCTTTCCATTGAAGTTAATGGTACAAAACACAATCTAAATGTCGAGCCAAGAACCACTTTACTTGATTTATTAAGAGAGAATTTACACCTTACAGGAACAAAAAAAGGCTGTGATCACGGGCAATGTGGCGCCTGCACGGTGCATGTAAACGGAACCAGAATTTTATCTTGTTTATCCTTGGCATCCATGCAGCAAAATGCACAAATTACTACGATCGAAGGACTTTCAAAAGGAAAAAAACTACATCCAATGCAGGAAGCTTTCATTAAAAATGATGGGTTTCAGTGCGGATATTGTACACCCGGACAAATCATGTCTGGAATTGCCTGTATTAAAGAAGGTCACGCCAACAGCAGAGAAGAAATCAGAGAATATATGAGCGGAAACATCTGTAGATGTGGCGCTTATCATAATATTGTAGATGCCATTACAGAAGTTAAGGAAGGAGGGAAACCATTATGAAAAATTTTCAAATAATAAGAGCGCTTTCGTCCGGCTCTGCAGTAACCAATATTAGCAAAGATCCTTCGGCTATGTTTATTGCCGGCGGAACAAATTTGGTAGATTTAATGAAGAAGAATGTTGTTGCTCCTGAAAAACTGGTCGACATCACCGCTTTGGATTTAAAGAAAATAGAATTTCTAACCGGAAAAGTATCTATTGGCGCATTGGCAAAAAACAGCCAGGTTGCCGAAGATCTGTCCATCAAAGAAAAATATCCATTGCTGGCTTTGGCTTTAGCCGCCGGAGCATCACAGCAAATCAGGCATATGGCGACAGTAGGCGGAAATATGTTGCAGCGCACACGTTGTTCATATTTCTACAATACAGATATGCCGTGCAATAAACGAACGCCTAAAAGCGGTTGCGGAGCCATTGGCGGTTCTAACCGAATGCATGCTATTTTTGGAGCTTCGGATAGTTGCATCGCCGTTCATCCAAGTGATATGTGTGTGGCGCTTGCAGCCTTAGACGCCGTAGTTTTTGTGGAAGGTCCGAAAGGAAAAAGACAAATTAAATTTAGAGATTTTCATCGTCTTCCGGGAAATAATCCTGAAAAAGACAATACATTAGAAAGTAAAGAACTCATAACTTCAGTTGAAATTCCCAGCAATAATTTTACTAAAAATGTACATTATTTAAAAGTTCGTGACCGCAGCAGTTATGCCTTTGCATTAGTTTCTGTAGCAGCAGGATTAGATATAAAAAATAATGTAATTTATGATGCAAGACTTGCTATGGGTGGCGTTGCACATAAACCGTGGCGATTAACAGAAGTGGAAGAATTTTTGAAAGGAAAAACAGTTTCTGAAGACCTGTTTAAACAAGCAGCAAATTTAGGCATGAAAGGCGCCAGAAGTTATGGTGACAACGAGTTTAAATTAACACTTGGTCCAAATGCAATCACCGAAGCGTTAACTATAGCAGCATCTAAATAATTCGATTATGAGCAAGACAAGTAATATAAACAGAGTTGACGGATTTGCTAAAGTAACGGGAACGGCCACTTATTCGGCAGAATATAAAACCGCTGGAATTACTTACGCATGTTTAGTGGGAAGTACGATTGCCAAAGGCCGAATAAAAACGATCGATACTAAAAAAGCCGAATGGGCGCCGGGAGTATTGGCGGTTATAACGCATTTAAATGTAGATAAACCTGCCGGCTACGAACAGCCAAAACAGCGCAATAATTTAGGACAGCCGCTTCAGATATTTAAAGATGATTCCGTTCGTTATTACGATCAGCCAATTGCTTTGGTAATTGCCGATACTTTCGAACGCATGCAATATGCAGCAAGTCTTATTAAAGCTGAATATTTAAAAGAAGAACATGCAACGGAGCTTGAAAAAGTAAAGGATAAAGGCAGACTTCCGGGAGGCGATCGCGCTAAAGATTATATTCGTGGAGTCGAAGATGGTTATAAAAATGCAGAAGTTGTTTTAGAAGAAGAATATACAATTCCGTCAGAAGTTCATAACCCGATGGAATTAGCTAATATAATTGCCAAATGGGACGGAAATAAACCTGTTTTATATACAAAAAGCCAAGGTGTTGAAGGAACCCGAAAAAGCGTTGGAAACGTGTTTGGAATTCCGCCAGAAGATGTTGAAGTGCATTCTGAATATCTGGGAGGCGCTTTTGGAATGGGATTACATACCTGGCCGTATGAAATTGCAGCACTTATAGGATCAAAAAAAATAGGAAAGCCGGTTAAATTAGTTTTGCATCGCGAACAAATGTTTACCAATGTTGGATTTCGCCCTTATACCATTCAAAAAATAGGTTTGGGTGCCACCAAAGACGGCAAACTTACCGGATTAACGCATGAAGCTACGGCGATGACTTCTAATTATGAAGATTTTACAGAAGCAACCGTAAACATGTCGCGTTTTATGTATGATTGCGCCAATGTTTCAACGCGATATCGAATTGCCGAACTGGATACTTGTACGCCAATCTGGATGCGTGGTCCCGGCGAAGCAACAGGTTCTTTTGCACTTGAAAGTTCAATGGATGAACTGGCTCATAAATTAGACATGGATCCTATTGAATTTCGAAAACGCAATCACGCCGAAAAAGATCAGGAACAAAATAAACCATGGAGCAGTAAATATCTTTTAGAATGTTATGAAGCCGGAATGGAACGCGTTGGCTGGAAAAACAGAAAAAATAAACCGGGAAGCGTGCGCGAAGGTGAATGGCTTGTAGGTTACGGAATGGGAACGGGAACTTTTGGTTCATACAGAAACGCAAGTACAGTAAAAGCAAAATTTTTGGCTGATGGAAATTTAGTACTCCAATGCAGCGTTAACGATATGGGACCGGGAACGGCAACAATGATGACGGCGATTGGTGCAGAAATTACAGGAATACCGTCTGAAAATGTGGTAATTGAAATGGGTCGAAGCGGACTTCCAAAAGGACCAACACAGGGTGGTTCTGCAACAACATCATCGGTAGGTTCTGCGGTTCATGATGCGTGTAATTTACTGGTGAGTAAAGCTATCGAACTTGCCTCTGAAAATCCGACTTTTAAAAATATACCAATTACAGATTTAGCTTTTTCAAACGGAACTGTTTCTGCTAAAAATAGTTCGAAATCTGTTTCTTTAGCGGCATTGCTTACTGCAAATAAACTGGAAGAATTGTCGGTAGAAAACGAATCAAAAGGTTCAGAAGAAGCCAAAAAATATTCTATTTATTCCTTTTCGGTACATTTTGTAAAAGTTTTGGTTAACCCGAATTTAGGTAAAATCAGAATTGCACATGTGGTTTCCTGTGCTGATATTGGTACCGTAATCAATCAGAAAACCTCTGCCGGACAAATGTATGGCGGAGCAGTTGGCGGAATAGGAATGGGATTGATGGAAGCTTTAGAAATTGACCATCGTTTTGGTCGTCCGATTAATAATAATTTTGCAGATTATCATGTTCCCGTAAATGCCGATATTGAAAAACAAGAAGTGTTTTTTGTCAATAAAAAAGATCCTGTAAGCAACCCGATGGGAACAAAAGGACTTGGCGAAACCGCTTTGGTAGGAATGGCTCCGGCTATTGCAAATGCTGTTTTTAATGCAACCGGAAAACGGGTTAGGGATTTGCCAATTACACTGGATAAAATTTTAGAGCCAATTGTAGCATTTTCATGATTTAATCCATAAAATGTGTAGTCCCTACGGGACAATATTGTGTAATTTTATCTGTTTTTTCTACCAACATATAATCTCTACGAGATAATTCTGAGATTAAATATGGTAGCAAAAGGAGACAATATTTTGTGATTTTATTTTTTCACAAACATATAATCTCTACGAGATAATAATCCGTTAGGATTTAAATATTGGTAGTTTTTTCTACCAACATATAATCTCTACGAGATAATAATCCGTTAGGATTTAAATATTGGTAGCAAAAGGGGATAATATTTTGTGATTTTATTTTTTCACAAACATATAATCTCTACGAGATAATAATCCGTTAGGATTTAAATATTGGTAGCAAAAGAATATTGATTCTATGATAAAAATATCCCGTAGGGATTAAATATTTTAATATCAATTAATAAATTAGAATCCCTTTAAAAGCAAATCAACATTTGTTTTTAAAGGGATTTTTTAATTGAGCCAGTCATGAAGTTTTTAAATAAAAATGCTTGTCCCTATTAAAAAAATGATGCAAATGTCACAATCATAATATCTAAATTTCGTTTATGACAATGCACCATTTTTCAATTTGGTTTTGGTTAGTATAGAATTTTTGATTGAATAATAGTTAAGCTTTTTACAAGTTGTGGAACGTTTCTTAATAATTATTTGATCTATACCTTCCAAAAATAAAACGGCTATAAAAACCAAATTTACACAATTTACATAAAATATTATATAATTCCCATGTTTTTATGAAATTTATATCTCTATGCATCTGGAAAGGTGTTAAAATTGGTATTTTAAACGAATGTAAATGTGTTATTTACATTTTTTAATATCAAATTATTTTTTGTTAAATGACGGCAAAATATATTTTTGAATCAGTTCATCGGCAGGCGATTGTACGTTGTAGTTTCCTCCGGTAATAACAGTAATCATATTTTGATCTTCCCAAATATAAATTTTCTGACCGCCGTTTCCCTGCGCCACTTTTCCGTTATAACGAACACCGTTTACTTCAAGATATTTAAGCCACCATAAATAACCGTAATTTACACCTTGAACAACAGCATGTTTGGTTAGCGATTCCTGAATCCATGCTTTAGAAACAACCTGTTTGCTGCCCCACAACCCTTTGTTTAGATAAAGCAAACCAAATTTTGCCATATCTCTTGGTGTTAAATAAACCTGGCAAAATGTTTCGGCGCTGGATATATCCGGCTTAAAATTCCATTTAAAATTTGTAATGCCAATATCTTTAAAAAGTGTTTGTTTTGCAAAATCAGGAAGCGTCATTTTTGTTGCTTTTTCAATAATTCTGCCCACTATTATCGGATTTCCGGAGCAATACATTCCACGTCCGTTAGGAACATCAATCATTGGTAAATCAAGGGTATATTGTATCCAGTCATCAGAATAATTCATTTTGGTTTCATTTCCTTCAGATTTTGGATTACTGACATCGCAATCAAGACCACTTTGATTTGTTAGAAGATTTTCTATAGTAATTTGCCTTTTATCATCCGTCAGGTTTTTAAAAGTATATTCGGGAAAATAAGAAAGTACCGTTTCATCCTTGCCTTTAATCAAACCTTTATCAATTGCAATTCCCGTAAGGGCAGAAACGATGCTTTTTGTAGCAGAACGCATTTCGTGCAATTTCGTTTTGTTGTACTCATAAAAATACTCTTCAAAAACAAGTTTTCCATCTTTTATAATCAAAACACTATGTACGTTTGGGTAAACTCCGTCGACAATTTTTTGCATCATTTCATTCAATAATACTTTGTCTAATCCCGTATTATCGAGCGTTCCGGTTACTAAACCGTCAAGTTCTTTTTTAGGCTGCTGATAGACATATTTAAAATCTTTTGCATTGAGTCTTGGATACCACATTTCTTTTGGAAAAACTACCTTTTTATTGATCAGATTAAACGTTTTTTCATCAGAAGAATAACCTGTAATAACCGACGTTTTATTTCTTAAAAAAGTCACTTTTTCTTTAGACGAATTTAGAAAAACGTCTTTTTCAGAAGGTTTTAAAGGATATTTGCTTTCATTAATAATAGCATACAAAATAGTGTCTTTTGGCGAAGCTGCTATTTGTAAGGTCGTATTATTTTGATATTCATAAACACCTTCATATTCTTTTAATTGTTCATAGTTAACTTTAAACTTTTGCTGTGCATATCCTGAAAAAACGGACAATGAAAATAGTAGTAATAAACAGTTTTTTTTCATTTTTGGTTGGTTTTTGGTTGGTTTTTCGGTTAGTTATAGTTGTAGTATAATAGACTATGATAATAAATAAAAAAGAGACACTAATTAAATTTAATTAAGTGTCTCTTTTTGATATTTAAATTGAAATAACAAGCAATTATTTTATTGTTATCGGAACTTCAACAGTTGTTTTGTCCCAGCCAATTACTAAATTCGTAACAGCATCTTTTGATGTAAATGCAATTGATAAAGTTTCAATTACTGTAGAAACCGGTTTAACCGGAACTGAAATTCTAACAAGATCCTTACTTTCATCATAAGCATAAGATCCCCACATATCAAGCTCCTTATTGATGATGATAGTCCATTTGTCTTTTTCAGGAATTGCGAACAAACTGTACGTTCCTGCCGGAACCGAAACCCCGTTAATCGTTGCAGGTTTGTAGAATTTTATTTCTGTATTTTCATTTGCACCAATTCTCCAAACCTCACCAAACTTAATTAAGTCTCCAAAAACCACACGTCCTTTTACAGAAGGTCTTGAATAAATTACCTTAATTGCAGGCGATGGATTATCTGTTTTTTTGAATTTGACAGCTTTATTTGGGGAATAGGCAATATCAAGCGGACTTGCATCAAGCGGAGCAAATTTCACTGCATCTTGTGCCTGAACAGAAATGGCAATTAAAAGCGTAATTGCCAATAAACTAAATTTTTTCATAAGAATAATAATTTATTAGATTCATACAAAGTAAGAAAATAACAAAGAGAAATCATAAAAATTAGTATTCTTTTTTCTTCTTCGCATACCAATCCTGCATGATGTAAAAAGCTTTCTTTTTATTTCCGTCATTTGAGATCAGTCCTTTTCGATTATATCCGTCCTGAATTCCCGGTAAAAGTCGTTTTGGAGATCTGAAATCTACCAGAATCCACGGACTTGTACCGCTTAAATGCGGAATTTTTTCGATCATTTTTAAATTCTGAATGTACAGGTACTCCTGATATTCTTCTGTCCAGCGTTCATTTTTTTCTCCGTGAAAACCTTGTTTTGCATCTCCGCCAAATTCAGAAACCACAACCGGTTTGTTGTATTTCGTTTTCCAGGTTATTTTTTCAGCATCTTCGAGATTACCGCCGTACCATCCTAAATATTGATTAAAGGCAATTATATCCAAAAATTCGCCAATTGCATCATCGATTGTTTCTTTTTTCGTCAATAAAGCCGCGCTGATTAAGCGTGTATTGTCTAAAGATTTTGTGTGATCGACTAAATTTTTAATAAAAGTATTTCTCGCATCAGATATTGGCGTTTCATTTGCCATCGACCAAATAATAATACAAGCCCTGTTTTTATCTCTTGTAATCGCCGCTGTTAACTGATCTTCGGCATTTTTATAAGTTGCATCGTTTGTAAATTCAACCGTCCAATAGACCGGAATTTCTTCCCAAACCATTAAACCCATTTTATCAGCCGTTCTGATAATATTTTCGTTATGCGGATAATGTGCCAGACGAACATAATTGCAGCCCAGTTCTTTTGCCCAGTTTAATAAACGCAAAGCATCTTCTTCAGAATTTGCGCGTCCGCCTTTTGCGTTTTCTTCATGAATCGAAATACCGCGTAAAAAAATCTGTTTTCCGTTTAAAAGAATTTTATCCTCTTTTGTTTCAATAGTTCTGAAACCGATATTATCTTTCAGTTTTTGTCCGTTAAAATCAATCGTAACATCATATAATTTCGGGTTTTCCGGTGACCAATACGATATTTTTTTCGCCGGAATTTCGAAGTTTAAAATTCCGTCAGCACCAATTTTTCCTTTAAAATTAATCTTCAATTCAGGAATCGAAATCGCCACCGCATTTTGTGAAGCGTTTAAATTATTGATTTTGATAAACCCCGAAATTAAACCTGCATTATTCTTTTTCAGCTGAATATTATAATCTTCCACAAAAGAAGCTTCTTCTTCAATCAAAGTAACATCGCGCGTGATACCGCCATAATTCCACCAATCCGTATTTATGGTTGGAACATCTTCTTTATGGCGCGTATTATCCACTTTAATCACCAAATAATTGTCTTTTGTTTTAACAATCGAAGTCACCTCGTAATTAAAAGGCGTAAAACCACCAATATGAGTTCCGAGTTTTTTTCCGTTCAAATAAACATCAGCTTTATAATTGATCGCTCCCAAGTAAACAAACAGACGTTTTCCTGCTTTTAGATCATAGTCGAAAGATTTTTTGAACCAAACGTTTCCTTCATAATATTTCAATTCAGTAACCTGAGAAGTCCAATCGCCCGGAATAGTAATTGTAGGCGATTTATCAAAATCGTATTCTACCAATTCCTGTTTGTTTACCGCGTGATAATTACTAAAAAATGCAGATTTCGCAGGTTTTTCCTGTTTGTCATATTGATCAAGATGAAAGCTGTAATATCCCGTTTGATAAGGATCGACAATATAATTCCAAACACCGTTTAGTGAAGTTGTATGTCTGTTTGGAACATTTGATATTAAGTTTTGATTTTGTGCAAATCCAAAAATGGAAAAGGTTAGGAGTAATGTGGTTATTAGTTTTTTCATTGGTATGTATATTATTGTTTGTTTTTTGCCACAGATTAAATGATTTTTTTTCTCGCAGATTTTGCAGATTGAGCAGATTTTTTATTAGCAAAGTTTTTAAAATTAAATCTGCTCAATCTGCAAAATCTGCGAGAGACAAAAAAAAATGCATCTTACTGCGGTATTATTTTTAAATATTCACCTTTAAAACTCTGATTCAAAGCCGTCATTTCAATTGGTAAACCGGAACCATCCGGAACCACTTCAATCGAAGCCTTTCCATTTGCCATTCTAATCGATTCACTTCCCGTTGGCGTTCCTTGATTTTTCATGGTTTTTCCGCCTTTCAAACATTGAAAATAAACACTTTCTTCATAATCCAGACAGCGTAAATTGTTATTGTCAATTGCAATTGCCGTAACCAGATAATTGCCGTTTTTTAATTTTTCAGAAGACAATTGTAAAGAAGTTGCCGTATCATTTTTGTTAAAACGATAGTTTACTTTCAAAGTATCCGAAACCGTTTTGCCTTCTTTATTTTTACCAATTGCAATCAGAATATTTTCTCCTTTTTTAAAATTGACATCCCAAGTTAAGCCATTTGCAGGATATAGAGCAAGATTTCTTGTTTTTTCGCCAAGTGATTTCCCGTCATGATACAAGGTAACTTTCTCGCAATTGCTAAAAACACTAAGCGTTCTTGGCGTATTTTCAGGACCTTGACGTTCTGTCCAGGTATGCGATTCGATGTATGTAAACGGTTCTTTGCTCCAATAACTTTTAAACACATAATACGCATCTTTCGGAATTCCGTTTCTGTCTACAAGACCTTTTTGGTTCATGTACGGAATATCATCTTCCGGGCGCAATGGCGTTGCAAAATCCTTAAACGCCCATTGAACATTACCCACAAATGTTGGATCGTTCTCGGATATATGCAAATGCCAATCGAATAAATCGACGATATAATTCTCGCTCCAATCGCCAATTTGTGCAATATTTGCCACTTTAGTTTGTACAATTGCTTCTTCCCAGCCTTCGGCTTTTATGACATTTTCGCCCGTAACCGGATTCTCGCTGTGACGCCCAACGTGACTGTCACCGCCATATTCTGCATGAATAAAATGTTTGTATTCTTTTTTGTAAACGTTAATTGCTTTTTGATAACTTTTGTAACTTCCTGAATACCAGCCAGACCAGATAGAAGGGGAGAAGACGTCTACAATTTGCGAACCTTCATAATATTTTCTGATTGCCGTTTTTCGGTTCGGATCCAGTTTGTGTGCAATGTCATTTAATTCAGTTAAAAACACATTTGTTTTTTCGGTATTATCACCATCAGGAAAATCAGGAAGCCAGTTCATTTCGTTTCCTAAAGACCAAATTATAATACTCGGATGATTGTAATTTTGATTGATGATTTCGGCAAGCATATTTTTAGTATTGGTTTGCCAAAGTTCATCACCAATTCCGCCGCGACACCACGGCAATTCATCCCAAACCAGTAAACCAAGTTCGTCGCAGGCTTTGTAAATTTCAGGATCTTGCGGATAATGCGCCAAACGAACAAAGTTGGCACCCATATTTTTTATGGATTTCATATCTGCCCAATGTTGCTCGTTTGTCATTGCAGCGCCAACACCGGCTTGTTCTTCATGACGATGTGTTCCTCGAATCAATAATCGCTTTCCGTTAAGGAAAAACGGACCGTGATCTTTAAACTCAAACCATCTAAAACCTACTTTTTCGTTTACACTGTCTTTTATTTGGTTTTTCTCGGATAAAATTGCCGTAACCGAATATAAATTAGGATTATCAGTATCCCACAATTCAGGATTTTTAATGTTTTCGAAAGTAATATTTGAAGTTTTATCTGAAACGGAAATTGTTTTGCTCGCAACTTTTTTCCCTTTCGGATTTTTAAGAATCACGGTTAACGATAAATCTGTATTGTTTTCAGGATTTATGGTCGAAGCCAGAATTTGTACCGAAGCCTTTTTTGCAGAAACTTCAGGTGTTGTAATTTTCAAATTATCGATTCGGTTTTTGTATTGCGACAATAACCATACATCTCTTGTGATACCTCCATAAATAAAGAAATCACTTTTTTGCGACGGAATTATTTCGATGTCATAACTATTATCAACGCGTACAAAAATGTCGTTGTTTCCTTCGTTTATAAAATTCGTAATATCGATCGTAAACCCAATATAACCACCAATATGTCCGCCGGCTTCTTTGCCGTTTACATATACTTTGGTGGTTACGTTCGAGCCTTCAAAATATAAAAAATAGCGTTTGTTTTTATCTATTTGGGCAATGTTCAGCTTTTTTTGATACCAGCTTGCATCACGTCGGTAACCCGGATTTAAATCTGTTGCATCTTCCGCATTCCACGTATGTGGTAAATTTAAAGACGTCCAGTTTACCGCATTTTTTGCTTCGTTAAGATTCGAAGTATGATTTTCTAAATACAGCCAGTTATCATTAATATTTGTTTTGGTTCGCATTGCCGAATTATTCTGGGCAAAACCAATATTCAGACAAAATTGAAAAACAATAAAAAGTGCAAAAATAGATAATGAATTATAATGGTACGGTCGGTTCTTCATAGCTTATAAGGCTTTTTTTTAGGTGCAAAGGTGCAAAGGTGTAAAGGGACAAAGGCTCAAAGGGACAAAGGTTCAAAGGTCGAAAGTCTCAAAGTCTCAAAGTCCCAAAAGTGATAGGTTCAAAGACTTAAAACCTTTGTCCCTTTGTAACTCTGTACCTCTGTCGCTCTGTAGCTTAATAATTACTTTTTTCTTAATAATGCCTCCAGAAAATAATAGTCGGCATAGATTATTGGTTCATCGATTTCGTCGTGTTTTGGCCAGTTTCCGGTGCTGTGATCCAAAATAAAAGGTGCTTTTACGGCATCGATTAAAATATATTTTTCAGATTGTAAAGACGTCATTATTTTATCGGCAAAAGCCAGATAACTTTTATTTTTAGTATAGCCGTAAAGTTCATACAATGCAGAAGCCATAACGGTTGCAGCAGAAACATCACGTGGCGAATTCGGAATACCCGGATCTTTAAAATCCCAATACGGAATTCCGTCTTCGGGCAAATTTTTATTGGTCATAAAAAAATGAGCTGTCGCTTCGGCTTGTTTTAAATATGCCGGATCTTTGGTATATCGATACGACATCGTAAAACCATAAACTGCCCAGCCTTGTCCGCGTGCCCAAACCGAGTCGTCATTGTAACCCTGCAAAGTTGTTTTCTTTCTAACTTCGCCTGTATTTGGGTTATAATCAATAACATGATAACAGCTGTTGTCTTCTCTAAACTGATTTTTCAACGTGGTGTTGGCATGTTTTACGGCAATATCATGATACTTTTGATTTCCTGATAATTTTGACGCTTCAAACAACAATTCGAGATTCATCATATTATCGATAATAACCGGATAATCCCAAATTTCTTTGTTGAAATCCCAGGAACGAATCGCACCAACTTTTGCGTTGAAACGCGTGCATAAAGTTTCGGCGCCTTTAATAATCACATCTTTGTATTCTTGTTTGTTTTCCACTTTCAGCGCTTCTCCAAAACTGCAAAACACCTTAAAACCAACATCGTGCGAATTACTATTAACGCTTTCTTTTTTACTGAAAGGTGTCCATTTTTGGGCTTGTTCTTTGTATTTTGAATCGTTTGTAAGGCGGTATAATTGCCATAAGTTTCCGGCAAAGAAACCGCTTGTCCAGTCTCGCGACGGAACTTTTTTTATTATATTGGTTTTGATGGTCATACTTCGTGGCATCGACATCGAATCTACCGGATAATCCAGTAACATTTTATATCGGTTTTCAAGAAGGTTTTCTGCTATTGCAGAGGTTGTAGAATTAATCCCTGATTTGCACGCTGTTACCAGCAATGCAAACCCCAGGATTAAAGCAAAATTACTAACTTTATTCATACTTACGTTCTATTTTTTTATGGAATTAACCATTGAAATATTTCATTTTAACACATAGAAACATAGTTTTTACAGCTTGAAAAAGGCATTTTACTTGCATTAACAAACATAGATAGCTATGTGTGAGAAACTAGTTTCTTTTTATGCTCTTTTTTGATTTCTGCATATAAATCTATGTTTCTATGTGTTTAAATTTTTCACGCAGATTTGACAGATTCGCTATCGCGAAAAAGCTGATTTACGCAGATTTTTTTTAAACTATTTTAAAAATCCTTTTTTTCTGCGTCTTCGCGATAGCGAATCCGTTTCATCTGCGTTGAATAATAACTGCGTTCAATTAATAACCGGGATTATTCGGTTTTAAATTAGGGTTAATCGCTAATTCAGTTCCCGGTAACGGCCACAAATAATCTTTGTTCGGATCAAAATTTGCGTGAGGCTCCAATCCGTTCGGGCCAAATACTTCAGGACCATTTTTCAGTCGCTTGATATCATACCATCTGATGTATTCAAACGCCAGTTCCAGTCTTCTTTCATCAATAACCATTTTTCTAAAATCAGCCTGAGAAAGCCCCGGAGTTACATTTGCAGGAAACGAAACCTGTTTTCCGGCTTTATTTCTCGCTCTGGCACGAACACGGTTTACATAACCATCAGCTTCTGTAGTTCCCGGCGTGATCTCGTTTAAAGCTTCGGCAGCTGTCAATAGAACTTCTGCGTAACGCATTGTGATATAATTGTGTTGCGAAGTTCTTCCGTTTGCTCCGGCTTTTCCGGGAAAACGATAATATTTTGCAATATGCGGACGTGGCGCTTTTTCGTTATCGCTTGATGGATAAATCTGCAAAGCTCCGCCCGGACCGGTTTTCTTTCTGATAATAGTATCAAAACTTACTGCACGTCTGTAATCCCTTTGATCCCAGGTATTAAAAACTTTTAAAGACGGAACTGCAACAGAAAATCCCTGACCGTAACTATAACTGTCATCTTTTAATGAACCTGTAAAAAACGCTGTATAATCCTGACCGTAATTTCCTGATACTAAGTTATTAAAATCAATTGTAAACAAAGGTTCTTTTAATGTCGCCGCTTTTGTAGCGTTAAATAAATCCTGAAAATCAGCATCTAAACCTAAACCAAATTTCGCTTCATTTGAAATCACATATTTCGCTTCATCATAGGCTTTTTGGTAGTTTCCTAAAGTCAAATAAACCGATGCCAAATAACCTGCCGCAGTACCTTTTCCGGGAACAGCTTTTACTTTTGGTTTGTCTTCCAGCCATTGTTTTGCAAATTCCAAATCGGCAATAATTTTTGGGTAAACGTCTGCTTCTTTCATTCTGCTTAAAGAATTTACCTGCGAAACATCGTTAACCACAAAGTCAACATACGGAATATCTCCAAAAATTCGAACCAAATGATAATACGCAAATGCTCTTGCAAAATAAGCCTGAGCCACAATTGCGTTTACTTTTGCAGGATCTCCGGGCGTTTTTTTAGCACCTTCAATCGCCTGATTTGCAGCTGTAATAATGATATACGATTGTGGCCAAAAGTTAGCTACAAGTGCGTTGGTATCATTCATATTCATATCATTAACATCGATACGCGCAGCCTGAGTGGTTCTGTCGCCAATATCTGCCATATCGTCGCGAAGCATTAAAGCAATTGTAAATTCACGTCCCCAATAATTATTGTGGGCAATGTTGGCAAAAGCTCCGTTTACAGCGGCTTGCAAGTCATCTGTATTGTTAAAAAAGTTGTCAGGGCGGATAACTCCCACCGGATGTTCTTCAAGATCAGAACATCCAAAAGCGAATATTCCCAAGAAAAGAAAGGCTATATATTTTTTCATAATATTATATTTTTAAGGTATATTTTAACACATAGAAACATAGTTAGCTAGTTTGAAATCTATGTTTCTATGTGTTTAATAATTATTTAAACTAAAATTTTAAATTAAAACCGAAAGTAAATGTTCTCACATTTGGGTAACTTCCATATTCTAATCCTAAGTTGGTGTTACTTCTTGCGTTCGTATCGTTTAGATAATTTCCTTCAGGATCAGAACCTGGATAATCTGTAATGGTCCAAAGGTTTTGCGCGCTGATGTAGAAACGAACTTTGCTCAAACCAATTTTAGACACCACTTTTTCATCTAAACTATATCCTATAGAAACATTTTTTAAACGAATATAACTTCCATCATACACAAATCTCGAAGTAACCCTTTTAGTTCTTGCCGCATTAATTGGCACATCTGTATCTGTGTGCGTTGGCGTCCAGGCATCTAAAACTTCAGTAGTTGCATTATTGTTTCCAGAAGCCAGTTCCATCAACGTATAATTTAAGATTTGATTTCCTTCTGAACCTTGAAAAAAGATATTCAGATCAATATTTTTATAATTGAAATCATTGTTTAAACCGAAGATAAAATCAGGATTTGGATTTCCGATAATCGTTTTATCGTTAGAATCCAGTTTTCCGTCACCATTATAATCTTTGAATTTTTCTCCACCCGGAGTCGTTTCAAAATTTCCCGGAAGCACAGTTTCACCTTGTTGAATTACACCATCATAAATAAAGCCGTAGAATGCACCAACCGGCTGACCAACTCTTAAAATTTGAGAATCTGTTGCAAGAAAATGTCCTGGAGTAGAGTTGATAATAAGATCTTTATTATCTGCTAATTTCAACATTTTGTTCTTGTTCGAAGAAATATTAAAACTTGTAGACCACGTAAAATCGGCACCAATAAAGTTTTTAGAATTTATGCCCAATTCCCAGCCTTTGTTTTCTAATTCACCAACGTTTTGAAGTTGAGAAGCAATTCCGGAAACGCCCGGCAAAGGTCTGTTAAACAATAAATCTTTCGTAATTGTTTTATAATAATCTGCCGTAATATTGATTCTGTTATCAAATAAACCCAAATCAATTCCGTAATCCTGTTGATAAGATGTTTCCCATTTTAAATTCGGATTATCCAAAGAAGTCAGCTGAACCGCGTTTACAATAACGTCACCGCTTACATCATAAATTTCAGAAAACCTCGAAAGAGTAGAGTAGGCGCCAATTGACGGATTTCCGGTTGCACCATAACTCGCTCTTAATTTAAGGTTTGAAATGGTTTTATTATCCTTTAAAAAATTCTCTTTACCGATATTCCAGCCCACAGCACCGGAAGGAAAAGTTCCGTATTTGTAGTTTTTACTAAAACTTGACGAACCGTCACGACGCGCTGTAAACGTAAATAAATATTTGTCGTCATAATCAAAATTCAACCTTCCGAAAGCAGAAATCAATTCCGTTTCAGATAAATCAGAAGTCGGTTTTAAGAAAACAGTTCCCGCACCTAAATTGTGATACGAATTTGTATTAGTCAAAAATCCTCTTGAAGCGGCAAACGAACCTTCGTTTTTATTTTTTTGATACGAATAACCACCAAGAACCGTCAGGATTCCTTTGTCGATAATTTCTTTTTTATACGTAAGATAATTTTCCGTCAGGAACGAAGAAAATCTTGTATTGTTTACAGAAGCTTCTCCTTTAATATTTTTTCCTGCAATTAAAGTTGACGGAATAAATCTTCCGGTTTGCGAATTATTATCTGTTAATCCTAACGTAGTTTTAAAGTCAAGATCTTTTGTGATTTTATATTGCGCAAAGAAATTCGATCTGTTTACAATAGAAACGGTTTCTAAAACATTTTCCATTGCAGTTGCGTATGGATTATCAATATCATCGCCAATTGGCGCCGTTGATGTATAAGATCCGTCAGCATTATAAATTCCTTTATCAGGCATAAAACGATATGCAGCAGCAATTACACCCGCAGCACCAGTTCCTCCGGCGCCAGTCTGGCTAATAATTCCTTCTTTATTTTGTTTGCTTTGAAATAAATTCAAACCCACTTTAAAACGATCTGATAAATCAGCTTCAAGATTACTTACAATCGTGTATTTATCTATTCCTGAATTAATTACAACCCCGTTTTGGTTAAAGTAGTTTCCGGAAACATAATATCTCACGTTTTCAGATCCGCCCGAAAACGAAAGTGATGTATTCGAAACCAATCCTTCACGATAAATAACATCTTGCCAATCTGTGTTTGCGCCGCCATCTGTATGTGTTGTAAAACTTTTTCTGTACGCCACAAATTGCTGTGCATCTAATAAATCCAGTTTGTTATTTACAGATTGTACTGATGTAGAATTGCTGAATTCGATAACAGGTTTTCCCGGTTTTCCTTTTTTGGTCGTAACCATAATAACCCCGTTTGAACCTCTTGAACCGTAAATTGCCGTTGCAGATGCATCTTTTAAAACCTCGATAGAAGCAATATCCTGAGGCGCCGGCATAGAAACTCCCGCAAAACCATCGACTACAACAAGTGCATCACCGCTGGCATTGATCGATGTACCGCCACGAACCCTGATTTTTACAGGTGCGCCCGGTTCACCACCATTATTCGATTGTACCGAAACCCCCGCTGCACGACCTTGTAAAGCCTGTTCTGCATTTAATAAAGGATAAGCAGTTAATTCTTTTGCCGTAACCGAAGATACAGAACCGGTAATGTCGCTTTTTTTACGAGTACCGTAACCAACCACGATTACCTCGTCAAGATTTTTGGTATCTGGTTTTAAACTTACATTGATTACTGTTTTATTACCTACAGGAATTTCTACGGTTTGATAGCCAACAAAGTTGAAGACCAAAACAGCATTTTTCTCTGAAACAAAAACACTATAATTTCCATCCATATCCGCAGATCCTCCAACAGAAGATCCTTTGACATACACATTAGCACCCGGAAGCCCGAGTAAATCTTCGCTGGAAGTAACTTTACCCGTAATTTTTTTCTCCTGTGCATTCATCATGATATTTGCCAGTAAAAAAAGCACCGGAAAACACCATTTAAGCGATTTAATTTTGAGGTTTGTAAACATTCATTTTGTGGTTTTAAGGTTAATGTTAGATAAAATAAAAAAGCAATAAACTCATTCCGATTATTAACAGCATAAATAGAATTTGCAGTAATATGAATTTTGTTTTTTGGATTTTCATTGTACAAATGTAGATGTCGCAAACGATATAGAAATACAAAAAAGGGTATCTAAAAATACAGATACCCTTTTTTAAGCCTTGAAAACACTGGATTTTCTAAATTACACTTGCAGATTTGGAAAATTTATCAGCAAATTGTGTCGGAGTTTCTCCATATCTTTTCTGGAAGCATTTGCTGAAATATTTCGGATTATTAAAACCAACTTTATAACTCACTTCTGAAACATTCAGTTTATTTTGTTCCAATAATTGAGCAGCACGTTTTAAACGTATTTCATGAATAAATTCGTTTGGCGTATAATTTGTCCACGCTTTTATTTTTAAAAACAACATGGTGCGGCTTACGCCTAATTCTGCACAGAAAAACGGAATATCAAATTGCTCGTTCGAAATGTTTTCTTCAACAATCTTGAATGCTTTTTTCAATAATTCTTCATCCAGAGATGAAACCGTAATTTCTGACGGAACAAAATTGTCTTCGCTGGCAAATTTGTTTTTGAGTCTTTCGGTTGAATTCAAAAGGTTTTTAACACGAAGTTTAAATTCCATTAAATTAAACGGTTTACTGATATAATCATCAGCGCCGCTTTCTAAACCTTCAAATTTATAAACTAATGATGATCTCGATGTGAGCAGAATAACCGGAATATGACTCGTTTTTAGGTTTTCTTTTATTTTAGAACACAATTCAGTTCCCACCATTTCGGGCATAATTACATCGCTGATAATTAAATTAGGAACATGTTGCTGTGCTTTTTCAAAAGCCACTTTTCCGTTTTCGGCTTCAATAATATTGTATTCTTTTTTGAGTAAATTTTTCATAAAAGTTCGCAGAACCTTATGATCTTCGACTAACAGAATAGTTTGTTTTTCGCCATCGACTACAAAATCGTCAATATCTTCATGTTCTGTAATTTCCTGCGTTTCGAGTTGTGCGGAATATTGGGCAATATCATCGCTGATTTTAAAATCTTCGATAATTTCACTGTCTAGTAAATGCGCCCGACCTAACGGAAGCGTAACTTTAAAAACAACTCCGCCTGTTTTTTTATTTGCTACATCGATACTTCCTTTATGCAATTTGACAATGTTTTTTACGATAGACAAACCAATTCCAGTTCCTTTATTATAATTTTTCTGAACGTTATTATGCAACGGAACTTCAAAAAATAAATCAAAAATTTTGTCAATATGTTCATCGGCAATTCCGGGTCCGGAATCTTCGACGGCGATAAATAAATTCTCGTGATCATGATTGATTTTAATATTAATAGTACCGCCTTTTGGTGTGTAACGAAATGCATTCGAGATTAAATTATAAAACACACGTTCGAGTTTATAACGGTCAAAATACACCAGAATTTCCTCATTTGATGATTCAAAAGTATAGTCGTAACCGCCGTCTTTCGCATATTCTATAAAGGATAAAAAGATTTCTCTGGTAAATTTTACAATATTTCCGTTTGCAGATTCTAATGTAACCTGATGATTTTCAAGTTTTCTAAAATCCATCAAGCGGTTAATTAAACTTAGAAGATGATTCGCGCTTCCTTCAATAACCAACAGCTTTTTGTACATTTCATTTGTACCGTTATAATCGGCTAAAATTTGCTGTAATGGTCCTAAAATCAAAGTCAGCGGCGTTCTGAATTCGTGCGAAATATTAGTAAAGAAATCCAGTTTTGCACGGTTATTTTCTTCAATACGTTTGGTTTCCAGATACTCCAGTTCCAGTTTTTGTTTCAATCTGGCTTTCGATTTCATAATCCAGATTAAACCATATAATCCCAGACCAATTACAATTCCGTACAATAAAAATGCCCAGATACTGCGCCACGGAGCCGGTTTTACAACAACAGTTAAAGTAGTTGGAACTCTGTTCCAAACTCCGTCGTTATTGGCGCCGCGTACTTCAAAAACATACGTTCCCGGATTTTGAATTGCATAAATCGCTTCCGGATTTTTAGTCGTTGTCCAGTTATTTTCAAGCCCCGTTAAACGATAACTGTATTGATTGTTTTTTGACCGAATGTAGTTTGGAATCGCAAAATTAATGGAGAAATTTGCCTTGTCGTAATCCAGCGTTATTGTTTTGGTATAACCAATACTTTCTTCTAAAATTTCTGTAGAATCGTTGGCATGAACCGTCTCGTTTTTGATTTTCAAATCTGTAATTAAAACCTGAGGCGCATATTGATTTAAGGAAATTTTTCGGGCATCAAAATAAGTCGCTCCGGACGGACTTCCGAAATAAAATTTGTTCGAATCAAGTTTTAAAGCCGCATTGTCATTAAATTCATTGCTCGCCAAACCATCTTTTTGATCGTAAATGATAACCGTTTTTCGGGTTGTGCTGTATTTTATAATACCCTGATTGGTACTAATCCAAAGGTTTTTATCATCATCTTCCAAAATAGAATGGATTGATGTGATAACTGTATTTCCTATTTTCAGGTTTATTCTGTTGAATTTTTTCCCATCAAAATAATGCAGTCCTTTTGCTTTTGTTCCCACCCATATTTTGTTTTGAGAATCCTGAAACAATGTCAAAATATCATCGCCGGACAAAGCGGCACTATCAAAAAAGAAATGTTTTATCGCATATTTATTCGGGTTGAAATTTTGTAACGAAATAAGATTCAAACCATTTTGCGAACCAACCCAAAGACGTTTTTGTCTATCGACAAGAATTGTACGAATGATATTATTGGTTAAAAAATTGGGTTTTGTATTGTCGTTTCCAATAATCTGAAAAGTTTTAGAAAGCGTATTGTACCTGATTAATCCTTTGCTAAAAGTACCAATCCATAAAATGCCGTTTCCTTCTGTTTTAATCGAATAAACGCCGGTTTCTTTCAGTAAATCATTTAGTTCCGATGAAATTCTATAGTCTTCAATTCGTTTAGAAATCGTGTTATAAGCCGAAATTCCCTTAGAAAAAGTGCCCAGCCACAAAACATGATCTTTGTCGAGACACATCGATTTAATGTCGTTTTTAGTCGTCTGACCACTTTTGCTGTTAATGTAACTCGTAGTTTCGTTTTTTGTATTGTAAATCGTGATTCCGCCGCCTTCAGTTCCAAAATAAACATTCTGATTTTTATCAGCAATAATCGAACTTACGACATCAAAACTCATCGGAATCTTTTTCGAATTCTGATTATAATTGGAGAAATTCACGTTTGAAACATCCCAAATATTCACACCTTTATAATAACAGCCAATCCAGACAGAACCTTTTTTATCCATATAAACCGATTTCACCTTATCGATTCCGTTGCTGTTATTACTGTTATTTATTTCATGAATGCTTTTATCTTCGCCTAAAATGTAGATTCCGTCGTATGCGCCAATCCACAACGAACCGTTATTATCAATGGCCAAAGCACGAATATCCGTATTAATTTGGCGGTATTTTTCGGGAGATAAAAAAGAAACAAATTTGTTCGCTGAAGTATCAAATTTTAAAAGACCAACGTTTTTTGTTCCAATCCATAAATTACCTTGTTTATCTTCGGCAAGAGCCTGAACATTCAGTAAATCGGTATTGTTTAAAGGATAATTTTTAAAAATGAATTTTCCGTTTTTTCTACTCGTCAGCAAACACAAACCTTTCGTAGTTCCAATCCAGATTTCTCCTTTTTTGGTTTTTAAAATACTCAGAATATTATTGCTTGGCAAGGTCGAATTATCTGTTTCTGAATTAAAAACAGACGTAAACTGACTTGTTTTTCTATTATAAATCGTCAAACCTTTTGAAGTTCCAAACCACATTTCGCCGCCAATTTTTTTGATCGACCAAATGGCGTTACTGCTTATCGTATGATTGTTTTTGGTATGTAAATATCTTGTAAATGTGTTCGTAACAGGATTATAGCAATTCAGTCCGTTGTAAGTTCCAACCCATAATTGTCCCGAATCATCTTCTTCAATAGCCAGAATATCGTTGTTGCTAATAGATGATTTATTCGTTACATCGTTTCTAAAAATAGTAAATCGGCTTCCGTCGTATTTATTAAGACCGTCGCGTGTACCAAACCACATTTGCCCAAATTTATCCTGATGAATCGCAATAACCGAACTCTGCGAAAGCCCGTCAGTTGTCGAGATATTTTTAAGACGATATTTATTTTGGGAAAACATATTCCCGGAAATAAACAGTAAAACCAGAAAAGCTATTTTGTATTTCATGAGGTTTTTTTTAAAGGTGCAAAGAGGCAGAGGTTCAAAGGTTCAAAGGAACAAATAGATATAAACTCATTATCTCTGAGCCTTTGTATCTTTGCACCTTTGTAACTTTTTAAAAATTATTTCTTCAAGCGCTTATTTAATTGATAATCATACAGCGAAGGCACTTTGTCCAACGACGTATTTAAAAATTCAATATAAGCGTCAGGTTCGTATTTTACTTCGAATTTAGCGTTGCCATTTACACCAATAATTCTTGCAAACGGTCCATCTTTCATGCCGTAAAGCAAAACCGGTTTCGTTATTTCAGAAGGGTTTTCGACCTGAACATTCAAATTCCAAAACGTGCTGAAAGGTCCGTGTGAAGGTTTCCAATAATCGGCACCGCCGCCGCCAAACAAATAATAACTATTGTTTTTGTCCGGTGAAATATGCACGGTAATATGATCAAATAAATTTTGATGATTTGCTCCAGAATGCTGATCTAAAAGCGCATCGGCAAAAATTTCACAGTTTTGATACACGTTTTTAGTCGCAAAAGTGTTGAAACTTAACGGATGAACAGCTTTATTATAAATTTTTAAATTCTTCACCAAAACATTATGAACGCCGCCTAAAGTAACGGTATAATGCGCCATATGATTTCCATCGGTTACAATATCCTGAATCGTAACGTTTGAAATTTCTTCACCTAAAATTCCGCTGTCGGCATTTGTGATCGTGACATCTTTTACCCAACTATTAAAAACACGCGTTAAAAATATAGCATTATTTCCCGGTTCTACATGATGCGCAACTCTTGGAATATCAGGAAAAGTAAACCGAATATGTTCGATGCCAACTTCGTTTAGATGTTTCCATTCGACCAATTGCGCCTGATAACTTGGTTTTATCGAAATTGTCAAAGGCGTTTTTATGGTGATTTTAGAGCCTGAAATTTTAGTAATTTCAACTTGTTGTCTTATAATTGGAAGCATTGGAAATTTCCAATGATGAGAACCCGGCTTTACTTTTGCGCCTTTATAAAGATCCTGAATGATTTCGCCGTTTTCGCCATCTTTATTAAACAATTGAAGTTCGACAATATCACCAGCTTTCAAACCTTTTACATCAGAAACATTTATAATATGTTCGCCCATATTTCCGGAACTTACTTTCGCCAAAGGATTTGGAGTAGGTTCGTATTTATCGAGATATGATTTTACACGTTCGCCGGGAATTTGTGTCCAGATAAATCCTCCCGACCATGCATATTGCGAAAAAGACAAATCGACATTGTTTTCAGGTTCGCGTTGTCTTTTATCAAAAGTGGTTAAATATTCGCGAAGTTCTGCCAGCGATTCAGGATCTTTTAAATACATCATCGGTCGCGGGCAATAAATCTCAGTTCCGTTTTCGCCGGAACCTGTACCGCGAAGCACAAAATTGCTTCTTTCGATATATAAAACAGCACTCAGAATAATTTTTCCGGCAGGCAATTGCAAAATTACATTTCCTTCGGTTTCCGTGGCGGCTTTTATGGCTTTCAATAAAGCTTTAGAATCATCTAAACCGTCATTTGCTTTTACACCAAAATCTGTGGCATTAATAATTTTCCCTTGAAATTCAGGAATCTGGCTTTCGCCGAAGTGATAACCCGCGTAGCTAAAATCAGGTAAATAATTGGTTTTTGATTGTAGAATTTTAGGCAATTCCTGAGCCATTGTAATACTATTTACAAAAAGGCTGCAACAGATAATAATGGCTTGACGAATCATGGTTTTGTGGTTGGTTTGGTTAGTTAGTAGTTTGTCACTATTTGTCATTTCGACGGAGGAGAAATCACACTAGTAATTCGACAAAGATTGGCGATTATCTATACGGAGTTTTGTGTGCGATTTCTCCTCCGTCGAAATGACAATATTGCGGGGCTAAAAAAACTTTAAACAGATTTCTTAATCCCCATTTCAAGTCCTCTCAATTCAGCCAGACCACGTAAACGCCCAATCGCTGAATAGCCGGGATTTGTTTTTTTATTTAAATCGTCCAGCATTTGGTGCCCGTGATCCGGACGCATTGGCAGCGAACTGTTATTTCTTTTTTCGACTTCAAGAATCGCTTTTACAACTTCGTACATATCAACATCGCCTTCAAGATGATTGGCTTCATAAAAACTGCCTTCTTCATCTCTTTGCGTACTTCTTAGGTGAATAAAATTCATTTTATCGCCGTTTCGTCTCACAATTCCGGGTAAATCATTATCGGCACGAACGCCGTAAGAACCCGTACACATCGTAAATCCGTTTGATTTTGAAGGAGCAGCATTCATCAATTCGATTAAATCTTCCTCTGTACTTACCACTCTTGGCAAACCAAGAATCGGGTAGGGCGGATCGTCAGGATGAATCGCCATCAAAACGCCTTTACTTTCTGCAACCGGAATAATTTCCTTTAAAAAGAAAAATAAATTTTCCTTCAAAGCCTGTCTGTCAATATGATTGTATGCACTTAAAGTTACCAGAAAATCTTCTACAGAATATGCTTCTTCGGCACCCGGAAGTCCCGCCAAAATATTTTGCTGTAGTTTGATTTTATCAGCAGCTGTCATGGCTTCAAAGTATTTTGTTGCTTTTTCGATTTGTGCCGGAGAATATTCTTTTTCAGCACCCGGTCTTTTCAAAATAAACAATTCAAAAGCCGCAAATGCGTTAATATCAAAACGTAAAGCTTTTGAACCATCTGCAACTTCATACGATAAATCAGTTCTTGACCAATCCAGAACCGGCATGAAATTATAGCAAATGCATTTGATACCGCACAAAGCCAGATTTCGAATACTTTCTTTATAATTTTCAATATATTGAAGATAATTTCCCGTTTGTTTTTTAATGTCTTCGTGAACCGGAATACTTTCTACAACCGACCATGTTAAACCCGAAGCGCCTTTTTTAGGATCGCCGTTTTCATGTTCGATTTCGACTTTTCTTTTAATAATTTCTTCAATTTCCCATACTTGCCCGTTCGGAATATGGTGTAATGCGGTAACGATTCCGGTTGCGCCGGTTTGCTTAATATCTTGTAAAGAAACCGGATCGTTTGGGCCGAACCATCTTAACGTTTGTTCCATTTTTGATTTATTTTTGTTATTCCTGCAAGGTTTTCAAAACCTTGTAGGTCTTAATATTTATAAAGATTTAATTTGCAGGTCTTAAAATCATTCCTGCAAGGTTTTGAAAACCTTGCAGGAATCATAACAGAATGTTTAAATACTTGTTGCGGCAAAACCGCCGTCTACTTTTATAATCGTTCCCGTTACAAATTTTGACATGTCGCTGCATAAAAATAAAAGCGCACCATCAATATCTTCCGGAGTTCCAAATCTTCCCATTGGTGTATGTTCGATAATTTTTTCGCCTCTTGGCGTTAATTTTCCTTCCGGAGTAAGCAATAAAGCTCGATTTTGTTCTCCGATAAAAAATCCCGGTGAAATAGCATTTACACGAATTCCTTCGCCATATTTTGAAGCCAGTTCAACCGACATCCATTGTGTGAAATTGTCAATCGCCGCTTTTGAAGCCGAATATCCAACCACTCTCGTCAAAGGTCTTTGTGCCGATGCTGATGAAATATTAATGATAATTCCCTGTTTTTGTTTGGCAAAAAGCTCTGCAAATACCTGAGACGGAAGCATTGTTCCGATAATATTTAAATCAACTACTTTTTGCAAATCTTCAACCTGCAAATCATAAATTGCCTGATCGGGACGTATTGTTGCGCCCGGCATGTTTCCGCCTGCAGCATTTATCAAAATATCAAGGCGACCGTATTTTTCTACAATAAAATCTCTGGCTTTTTCCAGTTCTTCCTTGTTTAAAACATTGGCTTGTATCGCAAATCCTTTTCCGCCGTTACTTTCTATAGAAGTCACAGTGTTATTGGCTTTTTCAATAGATTGAGATACAATTCCAACAATTACGCCCTGTTTTGCCAAAACGTTTGCAAAGTTGCTTCCCAATACGCCGGCGCCACCGGTTATAAGAGCCACTTTTCCTTCAAGATTAAATATTGAATTCATTTTTAAATTTATTTATGAGTATTTTTTTTTAAACAGATAGGAACATAACGATATGATTTAATGTTTTGCCACAGATTAAAAGATTAAAATGATTTAAAAATCTGCTTAATCTGCCAAATCTGCGTGAAAAATAGACAAAAGCCTATGTTTCTATGTGTTTAAATATTTTGAGTTTTTAAATCTTAACTTTAATAACAATTTTTTTAATAATTCCTTCGCCAATCATCGCTGCATGAACATCCTCCGGAAATAAAATGCAAAATTGCCCTTCCTGTAAATCAAAAAAGGTATCCGGTTTATCATGAAAAAAACGAACATCTCTTTCGTCGCTATATTCACCGTTTGGATTCACACATTTTTCTCTGGGTTTCCATGCAAAAGTTTCAGGACCTTTTATCGAATATTGTATGTCAATATTTTGATCGTGACATTCAAAACCTTTAATGCTTTCTTCTTTGGTTGATCCTTCTCCAGAAATCACAATTACTTTTAATCCTTCGGCAATTTCAAACGAACCAACTTCGAGATTATTCAAATCATTTTGACTTAAATAATCAAATGCTTTTTTGAAATTTGAATGTAAGCCGCAATATTTTGAAGCATTACTTAAAATATCTATAATCATTGTTTAAATTTTTTATTTTGTTTTTTTATGCCGAAAATATTCTCGATACATAAAAAAAATATTGTTTTGTATGTAAATTATGTAATTTTGCGTGTACGCACACGGACTTTACAAATGTATATAAAAAGTTAACTAAAACAACTTATCTTTACTAAAAAAAATAAATTTTACGTGCTTAAAAAATTGTTCAAACTTAAAAGGAAACGTCATTATAACAATTAAAAAAATAGCAGAATTAGCCAATGTTTCTCCGGGAACGGTTGACAGAATAATCCATAACCGCGGGCAGGTTACGCAGGATAATGTGGATAAAGTAAATGCTATAATCGAACAATATGGTTATAAGCGAAATATTCTGGCGAGTAATCTGGCATTAAATAAAAAATTTCGTTTTGCTGTTTTCCTGCCCAAATATGAAAATATCGAATATTGGAAAAGTCAAATCATCGGAATAGAAAAAGCAGCTATAGAGTTTAGCAAGTTTGGCATTGTGTTGGATTATTTTTTCTATGATTTTAATGCAGCTTCTTTCAAAAAAGAAATTGATAAGGTTTTAAATTTTGAATGCGACGGACTGTTATTTGCGCCTATTTTTTATGAAGAATCGGTTCAGTTTTTAAAAGATTACGAAAAGAAAGACATTCCGGTTGTTATGATCGATTCGAATATTTCGAGCAATCAAGAGCATGCTTATGTAGGTCAGGATGCTTTTCAAAGTGGTTATCTGGCAGGGAGACTAATCAGTTTTGCCGTAAATAATGAGCGCCAAATACTGATTTTTAAAATCACCAGAGAAATAGAAAGTACATCGGTTTATTTGCAGCGTATTGATGGTTTTTACTCCTTTTTTAAAGATCATAACGAACTTACAAACTTTAAATTTTCAGAAGTTACCATCAAAGATTCCGGAATTGACCAATTATGTCTCGACATGTTTTCAGGAATAAACAGTGTTTTTGTTCCAAATTCAAGAGCGTATATTGTCGCCAGATTTTTAGAACAAAACAATATTAAAGGTGTTCGTATTATTGGTTATGATTTATTAGAAGAAAATATAGAATACTTAAACAAAGGAATAATTGATTTTTTAATCAATCAAAGACCTGAAGAACAAGGTTATATGGCAGTTAATCATTTGTATAAAAAACTGGTTTTACAGGAAACGGTAGAAGACACACATTATATTCCGTTAGAAATTATTTTAAAAGAGAACTATTTTCCTGCCAAGAAATTGTAATGTTTTTTTAAACCCGACAAGTTTTTGCATTCAGTTTGTCATTCTGAGGAACGAAGAATCTCCGCGATAATAATCTATAAAGATTGGCTCACTTTTATCGAGTTACTTACGGAGATCCTTCGTTCCTCAGGATGACAAGATTGTGTATAACCGTTGTAGATTTAGCAAATGAGATTGCTTCGTTCCTCGCAATGACTTTTACTTCTTCACCTTAACAACAAGCGGATTATTCACTTTTTTCGCAAACGAGCTCAAATACGTTTCCCATTCTGCTTTCGTTTGAAACGGGCTTCCTTTTTTCCATCCAAAACCGGCAAAATAAACGGCTTTATTGTCTTTTACCTTTAAATTTCCGTACAAATTACTCAAATCTTTATCGTTTGTAATATAATTATCAAAACTCGTTAAAGTATTTTTTGGAGCAACTAAACCCATTCCAATTTCAGAATCGTCGATTGGTTCCCAATAACTTAGCCAGCCTTCTTTGATATTAGTTCCAATAGTTCCTTTTTTATCGTGAAGCGTTAATCCGGCAGCAATTGTTTTTGTTCCTTTTATATTGATTTCAAAACGAGACAAATAACTTCCGTAATCGAGGCTAATCAGTTTCGATTCCGTTATTTTATTTCCTTTTGCATCCCAATCGGCGTAGGTTAAAATAAAACTTGTTCTGATTGGTCCCGTTGTAATGGTTTTCCAGCTGATGAAATTTTTAGAGAAATAATATTTCCCATCCGCATTTACGGCAATTCCACCAATTCCGCGACTGTCACCAACCTGAAAATTATCTAAACCTTCGCCCGTATCTTTATGATACGATCCGGTTCCAGAAATGGTTTTTTCGTACCATTTATTGATTATCGGATAATCAACTCTTTTTAGCCAGGCGTCAATTCCGCTGGTTAGAGTTCCGCCGGAAATCTTTTTTTCGACCATTTGCTGCGCCACAGGACCGTAAGTTCTAAAAGCAACTTTGTTGTTTTCCCAGGCATAATCATCTGTTCTTTCTGGGACAAATCTCGAATAACAATTTATGTTTTTTGTTGCCGATGTATTTGCAGCCGGAACAATCTCGAAATTTTTTTGAGATGAAGCATTTATTTTTGGCTGAAACAATAAAACATCCATTATTCCGTCGCCGTCGTTATCTACGGTTTGACTTTCTAGAAATAAATTGCTGTTAATTTCTTTCACGGCAAATTCTTCCAGTTTTACTGCATTCGAAAATCCGAGTTCTTTTTTGGTGAGTTCCACAGTCTCAAATTCCCTGTCGACAGCAAGAGAATTGGTAACTGTTATAATTTTATTTTGAGAATAAAGGGCAAAATTCATCGTGAGAATTGCGGTGAGGAAAAGATATTTTTTCAAAGTTTTTGTGGTTTAATTTTTCGTTAGAAAGTGTATTTATGACTTTCTAAAATTACAAATCAAATTTTAGTTACAAATACATTTTAGGTATAAAAATGTACAGAAATTTAATTTACAGAGATTACTTTTTATATTTAATATGTTGTATTGTAATTGTTTAGGACTTATTTGTTACTTTTAATTATCAATTCAAACAGTAGAAAATGAAAAATAAATATGTATTGATTACCGTTCTGCTTCTGTTTTTTGCAAAATCGTTTTCTCAGGAAAAAACAATTAAAAATGCTGATCCCTATATAGAAAAGTTAAAATCTATAAATAATGAATTAGCAGATGCCTTTGTAAATGAGAATATCGATGTTGTCATGAAATATTATGATGACAAAGAACCTACCTGTATGCCGGAGTATCATAAGGCGCTGTATACAAAGCATGGCATACAATATTATTATCAGCAATGGTTTAATAGTGTTGAAATCAAATCGTATAAACGAGCTATTTATGAAGTTCAGCGAATCAAAAATCATTTGGTTGAAATTGGAACTTTTGTAAACAATTTCATGAAACCTAATAATATTTTATTCAATTATGAGGGAAAATATATGAATGTCTGGAGAATTGAAAAAAATGGAAATCTAACATTAATTTCAGAAATCTGGGGCGCTAATACTGCTGTTGATAAGTCTAATTTTTCGTTTATAGAGCAACAGGCCAGCGTTATGCCAAAACTTAGGGTTAGTAAAACCATATCAGATGAAATTGGTAAACGTAATGATCTTATTGCCAAACTTGTAAAGAAAAGACAAGGCGAGAAACATGCCACAGAGTTATTTACAAAAGATGCCATTTATATGACTTATGATACGCCAATGCTGATAGGAATGGATAATATAAAGCCTTATTTTACTGAACACGAAAAACCCAACGATGTATCTATAGATTTTCTGGAAATTAAACCTAGTACAATGATTAACCTCGATAATTTTGTGATAGAATACGGCTATTATTATGTTGAAGTTTCGTGGGATAATAAAAAAGGAAAAGCAACCGTAACCGGAAAAAGCACCAATTTGTGGAAAAGAGATAAAAACGGTGTTTGGATGCTTTATCGTCAAATGGTGAATCATGATTAACACTTTGTAATCTTTTTCTTTGTTTTTATGAAATTTGTTCTAATATTACGGAAAACAGTAAAATGAAGATAAAAGCATTTTATAGGTTTGATGTAATTACAATAGAGCTAATAAAATGAGATATATTCCAAACTTAATTCCAGAAAAATCAAAAGTTTTACCTCACTATTTTATAGAAAACATTATTTTAAAGAAAAAGTCAAATCCTTTTTTGTTTTTTCTAAAGTGGTTTATAGGCATACTTTTTTTATTGTTTGCATTACTATATTTGAAGCATCCCATAATTAGTTTAATATTTGGGTTTATAGGTTTTATAATCTTACCATTTGGACATAATTGGTTAGAGAAGAAATTTCGGTTTAGTTTAACAACAAAAATCAAATCTGTTTTTGTATGTGTTGTTTTATTATTCTTTCTCCCTCTTTTAGGCCATTATAATTCTGTAGATAAGAAAGAGGCGTATTTATTAAAATTAAAATTAGAAAAAGAAGGGAAGGAAAGGGCTGAATTTGAACGTTTCGAAAAAATCAGAAATGATAGTTTAACTTATTACATAACTGCAAGCTCTCAGTTTGCAGATAAACATCAAACAGATAAAGCACTAAAAGAGCTTAAAATAGCTGGTTTATTTTCAAAACTCCCTGCAGATGCAGACAGAATTACACTCGAAGAAAATAAAATTTCAGCAATTAAAACATTTGATCTTGTTAAAGCAGGGAAATACAAACTTGCAATTCCTCAATTGGATACGTTAATTTCAAAAGAAGGAAATAATCCAAATTTATTTTACAACAGAGCATTTTGTTTTAGTAAAACCGGTAAAATTAAAGAAGCAGTTGACGATTGTTTACAAGCAATGCAGCTTGGAGACAAAAAAGCAGACAAATTATATAATAGTATCAATCCAATAAAAAAGCGGGTTGCTTATTATGTTACCCGTTGCTGCGATGGTTCAACATCAGGTTCATCAGGGCGGGGAACTTGTTCGCATCATGGAGGGGTTTGTAATTGGAGGGAACCAGTTTATGAAGAATATAGAAAATACGAATAAATTATGAAACAGAATATTTTTCAAGTTGTACCATTGGTAAATGCAAGTTTCTTTCAGAAATTATTTAAACAATTGCCAATCGAAAATAGTGTTATTGAAGTAAATAATTTGCTTGCTTCATATCAAATAAATGAAATTTCAAAAGAAAATATTTATGAAATAAAACAACGTTATCAAATTAGTCTTGAACAGGAATTCAAACTTAATCTGGAAGAGTTTTATGCTGTATATTTAAATCATTGCCTAAATGATGGCGTTTTAAATGATTTGAATTTTGAAAATTTAAATCATTTAAAATTAATTTTATCACTAAAAAATGATTCGATAGAAAAGCTGACTCATAAAATTGGAGAGATAGTTTACAGAAGATTTTTTGAAAAAGCAATTTCTAATGGAAGACTGATAAAAAGAGAAGAAGACTTTTTAGAAAAAATAGAAAAAGATCTTCAGCTTCCTAAATCACTTATAAATAATATTTCTAATGAAACTAAGCATAATTTTGGTCTAAATTATGTTGAAAATGTTATTAGGAACCTAGAACTTTCACCAGATATAGAGCGGGAAATAAATAATATTGCAGAAAGTTTAAATGTAGATTTGCTTTTTAGCCACGAGATAACAGAACAGTTAAAAAAACTAAAGTTATATTGGAAATTAGAACACTTTCCTTTATCGACAATCACTTCCGATATTGTAATTCAGAAATCAGAACAATGTTATTTCAAAATTGATTCAGCAAAGTGGTACGAAGTAAAAAGTTTACTGCAAAAACCATCGCATTATAATTCAAATATTAGAGAATTAAAATCATTTTATCTAAAATCAATTTCTCAAAAGAGAGATAGTTATACTTATAAATATATCGATTCTGGCAGTTTATATTTGACTAATAAAAGAATTATTTTTACAGGAAGACAGAAAGATATAAATATAAGATTTGAGAAAATTTTAAGATTAAGTCCACAATCAGATGGAGTAGAAATAGATAAGGAAACAATTAAGTCTGCATTTATTCAGTTCTCAGACAAGGCAGATGAATTTTGTTTCATTTTAGATAAATTAATAAGAGAACGAGAATAATAAGTTCAGTTTCTCTTTAAAAAATGTATATCAAACGTTATTGATAAATTAATTATGGAATATAAAAAATGGCTGACCTATTGGAAAAAAAATCTATCAGATTCTTTGAAAAATGATATTGATCTTAGAAATCTAAAGCATTTTGAGATTGATTTTTTCGATATAGAAAGTAAAATGATTGAAGACCTTGATAAAGTGAATCAATTAATTGATATTGAAGAACAAAATGTAAACAAGAAAAGAGGCATTACAGACAGGAAAAGTAAAAATTGGGTTTCTATAAAGGATATACACGTTTTAATTTCTCCGTTTAAAATTAAACCCGCAACTGAAAATCTGGTTTATTTAAAAGATAAAAATCCCAAATTTCCTTTTTGGTATTTTGCAAAATTAGATAGATCAGGCAATTTGGATATTCCGGACGAAACATTTCCGCTTTTTCAGAGGAAATTTTTAGAACCGCTTGCAGATGAACGGACAGAATTTATTTTTGGATCGCTTGAAAATGTTGATAAAGCTACTGCCATCGGAAAAGAAAAATATCATAAGTATTCTGAATATATAGAATACTTGAAAGATGTTTTTAAACTGGCAATTGAACAAGAATTTGATAGTTATACAACTTTTGGTTACGAAACATTCAAAAGTGGAATTGTTCTACTGCCAAATGAAGATATTAACGCTGCGATTGGTATAATACAACTATATGAAAAAATATTAAAGGAAAATCAAATTCCTGAGCTGTTAAAGAACTTTATTACATTAAAAAATGAAAATGTAAAGCGTCCATTAGAAGTATCTCAACTAATGAATTCAAATTTTTTGCATTTAGGACAAATGGGTTACGATTATCCTATTTCTATATCTCAGCGAATAAGTCTATATTCTTTTTTAGAGCAAAATGATAAAGTATTTGCCGTTAATGGTCCACCAGGAACAGGTAAAACCACATTGTTGCAAAGTATAGTGGCAAACAAAATTGTTGATGCAGTTATTAACGGAAATGATGCGCCAATTATTCTGGCCTGTTCAACAAATAATCAAGCCGTAACGAATATTATAGATAGTTTTTCAAAATCAAATACCAGAAAAGGAAATCTTGAGGGAAGATGGCTTCCTGACGTTGATGGATATGCAACTTATTTGTCATCAAAAAGAAAAACAATTGAAGAATTAAACGGAATAAATTATAAAAAAGAAGGAGGCGAAGGAATATTTGACAAATTAGAGAATCACAAGTACCTCAATGAGGCTAAAAAATATTTTACAGAGAAGAGTTCCGTCTATTTAAAAAAGAAAACTTTCAACATTAAAACAGTTACAGCATCTCTAAGAGATGAAATAATTAATATTAAAGCTAGTTTAAAAGAAGCATCGAATCTCTGGAACGAATACTTGAGAATAGAAAGTTTATTTATAAACGAATATATAAATTCTAAAGATCTTCAGGAAAAATATTATCTCAATACACTTTTAAATGAATCCAATTTTCAGTTTGACATTACTAGTTTAAAAGAGTTGGAAATTAAAATAATTTCTTATTTTAATAATGAATCATTCTTTAGAAAGCTGTTTTGTTTTTTCGGAATAAAATCTTCTTTAAATAGTAGGGCATCTGAAGTTAAAATTATATTACGCGATTCATTAATTAAAGAAACTAAAGAGTTTAATTATGTAAAAAATGATATTCTGGAGCAAATAGATAATAAAATTAAATTTGCCAGTTCAATTATTAATGTTGTAGAAAAATGGAAACATTGGAAAACTGAAAATTCAATTGTTGGAAATCCACCAAAAAACGAAGATGAATATTGGGATTTTGAATATTTTAAAATAGAAAATAAAACAGAGCCAAATTGTTTTTATGATGAACTCGATGTTACAATTCGTCATAAAGCCTTTCAACTTGCACTGCATTATTGGGAAGGACAATGGCTTATGAAGTTGGAAACAGATTTAGCAGATCCTAATTTTTTAAAAAAAGGGAATGATGCTGTTAGAAACAGATGGAAGCGACAAGCCATGTTAACACCTTGTTTTGTTAGCACATTTTACATGGCTCCAAAATTCTTTAGTTCATATAAATTTTTAAAAAATCTGAAGATGGAGCAAATCTCTTTGACACTCCACCACTATATAATTTTATAGATTTATTGCTTGTTGATGAAGCCGGACAAGTTACGCCAGAAGTTGGTATTGCCACTTTTGCATTGGCAAAGCAAGTTGTGATTGTTGGAGATGTAAAGCAAATTGAACCAATATGGAACGTGTCAAATAAAGTAGATGTAGGAAATCTTAAAAAATCTGAGATAATAAAAACCTACGATGATGTAATTTATGAGAAAGAATTTGACTCAAAAGGATTTTTATCTTCTACAGGAAGTATTATGAAAATGGCTCAAAATGCATGTAATATAAAATCTGATGATATTGATGAAAAAGGCGTGACATTGTTAGAACACAGACGCTGTTATAATGAAATCATAGAGTATTGCAATGTTTTAGCATATAACGGTAAATTAAAAGCACTTAAAGGAGAAGCTCCAGAGGATTTATTGTTTCCCCCTATGTATTGTATTCATGTAGATGGAGGTTCAACATCCTTAAATTCCAGTAGATACAATCAAAATGAAGTAAATGCTATTGTAAATTGGCTGATTACAAATAAAACAGCAATTGAAACTAAATATGGATATAATGGACTTGATGAGAAAATTGAAAATATAGTGGGTATCATTACACCATTTACCGGTCAGAAAAATATATTAAGAAATGCATTAAAAAATGCCGGTTTTGATGTTAACCTTTTCAAACTAGGAACCGTTCATGCTTTACAAGGGGCAGAAAGATCGATTGTTTTATTTTCGATGGTGTACGGAAAAGGAGATTCGGGAACAATGTTTTTTGACAGAGATAATAAACCTAATATGTTAAATGTTGCAGTTTCAAGGGCAAAGGATAACTTTATTGTTTTTGCAAATACTGAAATATTAGACAAAGAAGCAAAAACACCATCAGGAATATTGGCTAATCATCTAATTTATAATAATTAGTAGAATAATTATGTATATTTAAATATCTAAATTAAAGCATTTTCAGATGAAACAAAGCGCTGGCATATTACTTTACAAATTCATCGATGTAACTATTTATTTTTTATTAGTTCATCCCGGCGGGCCATTTTGGAAAAACAAGGATTTAGAAAGCTGGTCGATTCCAAAAGGCGAATTTACAGATGATGAAGATTCTCTTGGGGCTGCAAAACGTGAGTTTCAGGAAGAAACCGGTTTTGAAATAGAAGGTGACTTTATAAAACTAGAACCTGTAAAACTAAAATCGGGTAAAAAAGTTTTTGCGTGGGCAGTAGATTTTGATATTGATGTTGCTTTGATAAAAAGTAATGAATTCGAAATAGAATGGCCGCCAAAATCCGGAAGTTTCAAGAGTTTTCCTGAAATTGACAGAGCAGAATGGTTTCAAACAGACGAAGCCTTAAAAAAAATAAATCCTGCACAGGCCGATTTTATAATTCAGATTGTGTCAAAAATATCCGGTTCGCTATAATTTCAAGAGCTTTTATAAAATTATTTTGTAATTTACATTCTTATCAAATTTGATAATAAAATGTAAATAAAACCTATGAATACTAAATGTATAATTTTTGATTGCGATGGCGTTCTTGTAGATACTGAAAAAATTGGCAACGGAATTTTGCTTTCCATGGCTGCAGAACACGGTTTCGAAATGAAACTCGAAGATGCGTATCGCGATTTTAACGGACGTAACTTAAAAGAATGTTTTCAGCATATAGAAACTGCGATTGCCAAAAAACTCCCTGATACTTTTGAAAATGAATACCGCGAAAAAAGTTTTGAAGCCTTTAAAACGCAGGTAAAACCAATGGAAGGCGTAATTGAGTTTATAGAAAAACTAGAAATTCCGTATTGCGTCGCTTCTAGCGGTCCGGTTGATAAAATCAGACTGAATCTTGAAGTCGCAGGATTACTGGATAAATTCGAAAATAAAATATTTAGTTCGTACCAAATTAAAAGCTGGAAACCAGAACCGGGAATCTTTTTGCATGCTGCAAAAGAAATGGGCTTTGATGTAAAAGACTGCGTCGTAATCGAAGACAGCAAAGCCGGCGTAATGGCAGGAAAAAGCGGCGGATTTAAAGTTTACGGTTTTGCCAACGGTTACAACAACGAAGACTTAGAAAACGAAGGCGCGATTCTGTTTAATAGTTATGAAGAATTGAGTGGGATTATTTGAGTTTTTGTTTCAGGTTTTTTTGTTTTAAGTTTTTTGTTTCAAGTTTCAGGTTTCAAGTTTGAGGTTTTTTGGTTGTTTTGTCATTCTGAGGAACGAAGAATCCCCGCAAGTAACTCGACAAAGAAAAGCAAACTGTTGGCGAAAATTGTCGCGAAGATTCTTCGTTCCTCAAAATGACAAACTAAACGACGAACTAAATGACAAACTAGACGGATTAACTGCGAATGATGGATTAAAATCCATCCCCACAATATGTTTCGTTCCTCTGGAACACTAATTTAAAATTCCGGAAGAATGATTTATTTTGTAGCAAGAGATTTTAATCCCTTGAAAACGCAAAGGAACCCCAATATTTGTCATTCCTCAAAATGACAGAATTGCGACAAACCCGACAGGTTTTTAAAACCTGTCGGGTTTATTGTTATAATTATCTAATTTTCAAATTCCCTAATTATCTAATTATTTTCTCATTATCAAATTATCTAATTTAAATGTAATTTGTTACAATAAAATAAATTTTTATATATTTGATTATAGATATTCGTTTTTTATAGTCCTGAAAATTATCAAATTATAATTTTATCAAGCCAAATAAAGCGATTTGTTTTACCTGAAAATAGCATTCCCAAACTGTTATTTTTAGTATTGCGATTTCTTGTTAAACCGCGAAATAACCTACAGACAGAAACAAAATGACGAAATGTATCAGTAGAATTTTAGTTTTATCGCTCTTTTTTTTGCCCCATCTTATTAGTGCCCAAATTAAAAAAATCGGGGTTCCGTTTATCACTAATTATAATCCGAAAACATATAAGGCCGCTTCAGAAAACTGGGACGTGTTGCAGGATTCTAAGGGAATGATGTTTTTTGCCAATCATTTCGGAATCATGCAGTTTGATGGCGTGCGGTGGAATATTGTGACGCAGCCCGAAAACAAAAGCATGGTTCGGTCGCTTGCCATCGATAAAAATGATAAAATTTATGTGGGCGCGCAGTGCGATTTTGGTTATGCGGTTCAGTTACCAAACGGACAATATAAATATACTTCTTTAGTAAAATTACTGCCGCTTTCGGCTAGAAATTTTGGCGATGTTTTGCACACTGTAGTTTTAAATAACGAAGTGATTTTTTTCTCGAATGAGAAGATATTTGTTTATAAAAACAACAAAATCAAAGTAATACAATCGAATTCTAATTTTGATGAATTTTTTAATGTCAAAAGCGGAATTTACATTCTGGATAATGCAAAAGGTTTATTGCAATTAAAAAATGATGTTTTAACGCCTGTTCAAAACGGACAAAAGTTTGCAGGAATGAAGATTCGGAAAGCTTTTGAAACTAAAAATGGTTTGATGCTTCTGACACAAAAAAACGGACTTTTTATTTATAAAAATGATGAGATTAAGCCTTTTGTAACCGAAGCCGATTATCTGCTGAAACAAAATCAAATTACGACAGCAATTTTATTTTCTGATGGATATTTAGGGATCGGAACGCGCCAAACCGGCTTGATAGTTATAGATAGTATTGGAAATCTGATTCAGCATATCAACAAACAAATGGGTTTGCAAAACGAATATGTAACGAATCTTAAAACAGATAAAGAAGGCAATTTGTGGGTAACTTTAAAAGAAGGCATTTCGCTGATTCAGATTTCTTCGCCTTTATCGAGAATATTGGATACCTCAAATTCTGAAACTAAAATATATTGCAGTCAGATTTATCAGAATAAATTATATATCGCTACAGATAATGGTTTATTTTGGATGGATTGGGAGGCTTATAAAAACGGAAAACGAGAAAATGCGCACTTTCAGCATATTTCAGGAATGACTGAAAATGTGTGGAATGTGGGTGTTTTTGGGAAATCGCTTTTGGCTTTTGAGAAAAACGGAATCTACGAAATAAAAGGAAACTCAGCTCAATTATTAGCAAAAATAGATGGCGCGTGGCAAGGAATAAATATTCCAAACCATCCTGATTTATTGTTGGTTGGCGGTTATAACGGAATGCATTTGCTAAAAAGAATAAATGATTCCTGGGCTTATCAGCATAAAATTAAAGGTTTTGAGGAAAGCAGCAGAATATTGGTAACAGATAACGACGATATTTGGCTTGCGCACGGTTATAAAGGAATTTATAAAATAAGATTCAATAAAACATTTGATGCCGTTTCAAATCTTCAGTTTTATAATAAAGACAGCGGTTTTCCGTCGAGTTTGTTTTTGAATACCTTCAAAATAAACAATGAAATTCTTTTTGGAACTACAAAAGGCGTTTACAAACAAGATCAAACTTCGAAAAAAATGATTCCCGAAGCAGTTTTTAAAAAATACCTCGGACTGGAAAATCACATTCGTTTGCTTAAAGCCGATAATCAAAACAATATCTGGTACGTTTCAGGAGAAAACACCGGAAAAATGACGCGACAGGCAAACGGAAATTTTACTGTCGAAGAATTACCTTTTAGAAAACTGCGCTATTTATATGTTCCGGGTTTCGAAAATATTCAAACCACGACAAGCGGAGATGTATTTTTTGGCACACAAGACGGTTTGATTCATTATAATGTAACAAAAAATAAAAGTTACCAATCTAAATATAAAGCTGTTATTTCTGAAGTAAAATGTATTTTGCCAAAAGACAGTTTGTTGTTTTCCAGCCGATATGATGTACTTCCGACTACTATAAAATTAGATAAAGAGGAACTTTTTCCGGTTTTATCGTATGCTAATAATGCACTGCATTTTTCGTTTGCTTCACTTTGTTATGACGAAGCCGATGCTACAAAATACGAATATTGGCTCGAAGGTTTTGAAGAAAAATGGTCAGATTGGGGTTTGCAAACTGAAAAAGAATATACCAATTTGCCTGGAAACGAATATATTTTTCACGTAAGGGCAAAAAATATTTATGATGTAGTAAGTCAGGAAGCTGTTTTTAAATTTGAGATTTCACCGCCGTGGTACAAAACGAGCTGGGCTTATATTTTGTATTTATTGCTTTTTGGTGTTTTGATTTACGCGATTATCAAATATCAAAAAAATCTTGCTGAACGCGATCGCGAGCAGTTAATCCTTAATCAGGAAAAAGAGCTGTTGCGTAATCGTGCTGAATTAAACGAGCAGAAATTGGCATTAGAACAGGAAAATATGACAATTATGCGGGAAAATCTCGAAGCCACTATTAATCTTAAAAACGCAAAAGTAGCTTCGAATACCGTCAATCTTATTCATTTAAATGAAATTTTGCTTTCTATAAAAGAACTTATCGGGCAAATAGATAAAAAGAATGATACCAATGTAAACTTTAGTTTATTGACCAAAATAAACCGAATAATCGATCATGAATTGCAGGGAGATCAGCATTGGAACGAGTTTGAAGAAATCTTCAATCAGCTTCATGATAATTTTATGCAGCGTTTAAAAACAAGTTTTCCGGAACTGACTCCGCGAGATATGCGTTTGTGTGCTTATTTGCGAATGAATTTTAATACTAAAGAAATTGCGCCGCTTTTAGGAATTTCAGTAAGAGGTGTTGAAGACACGAGATATCGTATTCGCAAGAAATTGCAGCTTCCGTCAGATGCGAATATTACGGAGTTTATTTTGAATTTTTAAGTTTCACTCGTTTTTGTCATCCTGACGGAGGAAGGATCACACTAGAAACTCCTCAAACAAAATCGCCAATCTTTGTCGAGTTTCTGGTGCGATTTCTCCTCCGTCGAAAGGACAAACCAGACGCAAGCAAAATGAGAAAATCTGCTCACCCGAGCGATAGCGAACAGGCGAAGCAATCTGCCAAATCTGCGAGAATTAAAAATCTTTTTAATCAATTAATCTGTAGCTAATATTTTTCACGCAGATTTTATAAAAATTTAAGCAGATGTACGCAAATGATTGTATAAAATTCACATTCAATCTCTTTAAAACCCTATAAACAGCGGGGTTTTATCATCAGTAAAATCCTAAGTAGTTTTACGCATTTTGAAAGCTGTTTATTACATTTTTTTATAAACACCGTAGTCAAACCGTACCCCAAAATTAACATCTTGGGTAGTTTATTTGTTAATATTGTCATCTTATTAATACAATATCGTTCTGTTTTTCTTAAAATAGAAGATTTGTTGTGTTAATACGCTTTACTAACAAAAAACTAAAAAAAATGAAACAAAAAGACTTTTCTTTCGGCCGACCACCGAGAAGTAATTACTATTTTTTAAAGAGGTGTATTATCCTAATTCTACTTTTATTATCTCCTTTATTAAAACTTCATGCTCAATGCAACACTTTAATTTGGTCTGATGAATTTAACGGAACAACGGTAGATGCAACAAAATGGCAGAGTGTTTCCGGAAACGGCTGTCCTTCGCTTTGCGGTTTTGGAAATGCAGAGGCGCAGCGTTATGATCCTAATCAGGCGACAATTGTAAAGGAAGGAACGAATAGTTATCTAAATATTCAGGCGAAATATGAGCCAAATGCATCATTTCCGCAACAGCCTTATGCATCGGCAAAATTAACGACTGAAGGGAAATACGCCATTAAGTACGGAAGAATCGAAGCGCGCATGAAGTTATCTAACGGAATGGGTGCGTGGCCTGCTTTTTGGATGCTGCCTGCAGGAACTTCAAACTGGCCGTTTACGGGTGAAATCGATATTATGGAAGCCAAACACAGAAATCCAAAATCTGTAGACGGAACAATTCATTATGACGGCGGCGGTTATCATTATACAGGCAGAAGTTATACGTCGCCAACAGATTTATCTTCAGAATTTCACGTTTATGCGGTAGAATGGGGACCAAATATTATCAAATGGTTTATTGACGGTAATTTATTTCACACAGCGACGCCACAAACGACCGTAAATGGCGGATGGCCGTTTAACGATCAGCAGTTTTATATTATTTTAAATCTTGCGGTTGGTAGTTTAGGAACGCCTTATACAAGTGTAAACGGAGCGGGAGTTGAGCCAATTCCGGCTGATTTTCCGGCAAAATTGCAGGTTGATTATGTTCGTGTTTACAGCGGAAGTTTTACTTATGGTGTTCTTGGCGATGCAAAAGTCTATAACAATGAATCCAACAAAACATATTCTATAAACGCTATTGCCGGAGCCACTTATAACTGGACAGTTCCTGCTGGCGCAACAATTACTTCGGGACAAGGAACCAATACGATTACGGTTAACTGGGGAACTTCGGGAGGAGATGTTTCCGTTGCTACAACAGTTTCCGGCTGTACTGCAAATACCTATAAACTGGCTGTAGTTACAGAACCGGCTTTACCGGTAGAAAAAATTCACGAAGATTTTCAGTCAAATCGCAATATAGTTTATGGTTTGAAAACGGGAGTTTTAACAGAAGCAACAGCAAATCCATCGGCGACGGGAGTAAATACGTCTGCTTTGGTGGGGAAATATGTTCGTAATGCATCTGAATTATATGATGTTTTGAATATCAAAAATGTAACAATCAGCAACGCTAACGATTATGTGTACGGAAGAAAAAGGATTTCTTTTGATATTTATACTTCGGCGCCTGTTGGAACAAAAATCTCCATGCAGTTAGAAAATAGTCTGGTAACAACGGCTACTAATTTTCCGTCAGGAAGACACAGCGGTTACAAAGCAACAACAACGGTGCAAAACAAATGGGAAACGATTGAGTTTGAATTCGAAAAAGTAATCGATCCCAATACAAGTGCTTTGACAATCAATAATGTAGTTTTTCTTTTTGAATCAAATTCAAATTCAGGAGCGACGTATTATTTTGATAATTTATTGACAAAAGCAGCGCCGGAAAAGCCAATTATTGCTACGGATGTTTTGCAAAACTACGACGGAATCAATAAAATTATCAAAGGAACTACAACCGGAACTTATTCTGTGGTTGCAAATCCGGGAACAAATTCGGTTAATAATTCTGCAAATGTGGCGAAGTATGTTCGAAATGTAACAGAGCAATACGATGTGTTATTTTTTAACACACAAAGTACAATTGAAGATGCGGGTTTATTAAAAAATCAGACGAATAAAATCATGATTGATGTGTATACTTCGGCGCCAATTGGTACGGTTGTAAGTTTGAATTTAGAGAATAGTGCCACGTCGCTTCCTGCGAATTTTCCAACGGGAAGAAACAGTAATTATGTAGCGATTACAACGAAACAAAATCAATGGGAAACGCTGACTTTCTATTATAATTCAAGTCCTGACGAAGGAACTTCAAATCTGGCAATCAACCAAATGGTTATATTGGCAAATTCAGGTTCTTACACCAGCGATACGTATTATTTTGATAATATCAGAATTGGTTCGACAAAATTGCCGGATACTTTTACGCCGGGCATTGTGTACGAAGATTATCAAACGGTTCACAATATCACATTTAGAGACGCCATTGGAACTTATACACCAAACACTGCAAATCCAAGTACGACGGGAATCAATACATCTTCAAACGTTGGAAAATATATTAGAAAATCAACTGAATTGTATGATAATTTTTCATTCAATACGACTTTAACCAATATTGGAGAATTCAAATCTGGCACTAAAAAGTTTGCAATGGATGTTTATACTTCGGCTCCGGTTGGATCTATAATTTCCTGGCAAGCAGAAAGCAGTGCATCAATTCCGTCAAATTATCCGGCGGGAAGACACAGTATTTATCAAGGTGTTGTAAAACAAACCAATACGTGGCATACGGTTACTTTTACGTATGCAAGTGCTCCTGACGCTTCAACTTTAGACAGCGAAGTAAATCGTTTTGTATTCTTGTTTGAACCGGGAACGAGTTCCGGAAACACGTATTATTTTGACAATTTAAGGGCTGTAAATTTAGTTTCTACAGAAAATCCTCCGGCAACTTTACCTGCGCCGTGGGTTAGTACAGATTTAGGTGCTGTAACTCCTGCGGGAGAAGCAACTCACGCCAACGGAACTTTTACCATAAAAGGTTCAGGAAATGATATTTGGGAATCCAGCGATCAATTTCAATTTGTAAATCAGCCTATTACTGGCGATGCCGAAATTATTGCGAAAGTAAATTCATTAACAAATACCAATACATACGCAAAAGCGGGCGTGATGTTTAGAGAAACGCTTACGCCAACTTCTAAACATGCCATGACAGATGTAAGCGCCGCAGCGGGTGTCGAATTTTTAACGAGAGACGCTGTTTCAGGAATTACAACTGCTACGGTAGCGGCCGGAACGGCTCCAAAATGGATTCGTATTGTAAGATCAGGAAATGTGTTTACATCGTATACTTCTGATAATGGTACAACGTGGACACAGCTTGGTGCTCCAAAAACAATTGCAATGGCAAGTAATGTTTATGTTGGAATGGCGGTTACGTCGCATGCAAACGGAACGTTAACAACGGGAGTTTTTAGCGATGTTATTGTTCGAAATATTACTGCAAACCCAAATGTTAATCTGGCTTTGGGCAAAACAGCCACAGCTTCTACAGAAGAAAACGCAACTTATTCTTCGGCGAAAGCCACAGACGGCGATGCCATGGGAACAAGATGGGCGAGTAGTTTTGCCAATGCAAGCGAATGGATTTATGTTGATTTAGGAAGTAATTACAACATTAATCGTGTGGTTTTAAAATGGGAAGCTGCTTTTGCAACGCAATATAAAATACAGGTTTCTACCGATAATGTTTTTACAGAAAATGAAACCGTAAACACGCAAACGGCAAGTGACGGAGGAACAGATGATTTAACGGTAAGCGGATCTGGAAGATATATTAGAATTTTATGTACCACAAAAGCTTTGGCTCCGTACGGATATTCATTATTTGAAATTGAAGCGTATGGATCTGCATCAACGGCTAAAAAAGCCAATGTTGTGGAAGAAACCCAAGCTGTTACGACAGATTTTGTAATGTATCCGAATCCTGCGAGCAATTATATTCAGGTTTCATTACCGGAAAAACTAGACAATAAAGTAATTACGATTTATGATAATGCAGGAACAGCGATACTACAAACAAAAGTAGCGGCTGATGTACAGGAAAGCGTAATTGATATTAGCAGATTGTCGAGAGGAATTTATATTTTGAATTTTAAATCAGATCAAAAAAGCTGGACTAAAAAATTGATTAAGCAATAATTATAATCCGTTGGGTGTAATAGGTTTTAAAAATAATATTTCTGTAATGATCAACTGAAATTTAAATTTAAAAGGATAGCACCAAACAATTACACCTGACGGATGTATTGTTTCTTATTTCAGTAAAAGCTTTTGATTTAACTAATTAAGCAACCCCAAAATAATTTAGATATGAATAAAATTAAACTTAGAATTTCTTTTCTGACAGCACTTTTTCTTGTGCTCTCGAACCTTACGTACGGCCAGGGCGCCATACCTTTTACGATTACAAATAGTTCTACATTTAACGACAGCGAATTGTATGTTGCCATTGTAGGTATCGATTATACAACCGGAAACCACGTTTGGGTAAATGCCAAAACGAGTCAGGTTTTGCCAATGAGTCCGTCTTATAATACGGTTACGGGACCAACAATTGGCGGAAATACCGGACCGGGACAAAACTCAAAATATGCGGCTTGTTTTACCAAGCTGAGCGAGATTCCAAACAAAACTTTTACTTTGCCATTAATTGCGGGATGTAGAGTGTTTATTGCCAAAGGACAGCAATTGTATTTTTACTTTTTTGGTGCAAATGGCGCTCCGTCAGGATATACTTCGCCAAATCCTTTGAATGTAACAGATCCAAATCAGGGAATTTTATATGAAATAATCGAATTGACGAATAACCAATACGGTTTTTTTGGAAATCCTTCGAGAGTCGATTCGTATAAATACCCAATGGGATTGGAGTTATTTGGCGCAAACGGATATCAGAAAAAAGTAGGTGAACTTAAAAAACACGCTGATATTGTGGCTGCATTTAAAGCAAATGTTCCGTCAGAATTTCAAGGTTGTGTCAATGATGCAACGGGCGAAATTACGGCACCGTCAAAAACGCCTGCTTTTGCAGATGGAAGCGGAGGAACTTCTGTAGGACCTCAGGCGAATTATTTGAAATCGTATATTGATGCCATTTGGAACAAATATAAAAATGAAGATTTAATATTCTACGCCGGAGATGCGGGAGTTTTTAAAGGAAGGGTTATTGGCGAACAGCTAGAAATGGTCGGACAATCCGGTGGTTTTGTTGGTCGCACAGGACGCGTTCAAAACCGCCCGACAACTCAGGAAGCTCTTGAAGGAAAAGGTGTTTTGGACAGAAGACTGGTTGACGGGGATTTAGATCTTGTTATTCAGGCGCAATTAACGGCGGCGATTAACAGACATGTTGTCAATACGACAACGCCAAATCCGGGTCAGCAAAACTGGTACGATGCCTCAAAATTCTATCAGGTAAACCCAACGAATCATTATTCTAAATTTTGGCATTTGCCTGGAATAAGCATCGATAATCTGGCTTACGGTTTTGCTTATGATGATGTTGCCGATCAGTCGCCATCGCTTCATACGCCACAGCCAACAAAAGTAATTGCGGTTTTTGGCGGATATGCCGGAACGGTGCCTTCGGTTCCTGCAACTACGGATGTGATTACGGTTTATAAAGATTGTAATTACACGGGATTTTCCGGCGGATTAACAATTGGTGATTATAACTTGGCTCGTTTGAATACTTTAGGCGTTTTAAACGATGATATTTCGTCACTTAAAATTACGCAGGGATTTCAGGCAATTTTATATCAGGATGATAATTTTACGGGAGCTTCAACAGTAATTAATTCTGATAATGCCTGTTTAAATACAACCTGGAATGATAAAGTGACCTCTATCAGAATTCTGGCAAACGGAACGACGACTTTAGGAAATCAGACTTTTTATCTTCAAAACAGAAACAGTAATTTATACATGGATGTCTGGAACGCGAGTGCAGCGAATGGTGCAGCTATAAATCAGGGTGCGCTAAATTCCGGAAACAATCAAAAGTTTACATTCACGCATTTAGGCGACGGTTTGTATAAAATCATTGCAAATCATAGCGGTCAGTCTTTAGATGTAAACAATTTCAATAAGGCAAATGGTGCGCATGTAGAGCAATATCCATACAATGCAACAACAAATCAGCAATTTGTATTGGTTTCTACAGGCGACGGATTTTATAAAATTGTAGCAAGACACAGCGGCAGAATCGTTGAAGTTGCTGGTGCAAGTACAGCTTCAGGAGCTGTTGTACAACAATGGGATAATAATAATCAAACGTGCGGACAATGGAAATTAGTTCCTGTGACAAGTTCTCAAACTTCTGTTTTAATTCAGGCCGAAGATTATTCAGCAATGAGCGGTATTCAGGTTGAAGCCACAACAGATACCGGAGGCGGTTCGAATGTTGGTTATACAGAAACAGGCGACTGGCTGGCGTATAACAGCATTAATTTTCCAACAACAGGTTCGTATTTAATCGAATACAGAGTAGCGAGCGCGGTTGCCGGCGGAAGATTATCTTCTGATTTAAATGGCGGAACTATCGTTTTAGGCAATGTTGATATTCCAAATACAGGCGGATGGCAAAATTGGCAAACAGTTTCTCAATCGGTAAATGTAAATGCGGGAACGTACAATTTTGGAATTTATATTCAAAATACAGGAATGAACATCAACTGGATTAAAATTACGAAAACAGGCGCTGGTTTAGCGGCAAAAACTGTTGCTACAGAAGTTGAAGATGAACCAAATGTTGCCTTTAACGTTTATCCGAGTCCGGCAGAAAACACACTTTATTTTACAACGCCTGTAAGTTCAGAAAACGTGAGTATTGTAGATGCTCAAAGCGGAGCTACGGTTTCTAAACTAAAAGTAAACAATAATAGTGTAGATGTTTCTCACTTGCAAAAAGGAATTTATCTGATTGTTTTAGATAAAGATGGTCAAAGAACGGTAAAACGTTTTCTTAAAAAATAGTTTTAAAAGAGATTTTAGATGTAAGACTTGGATTTTGGATTTCAGCTCAATCTGAAATTTAAGTCTGAAACCTAAAATTATTTTCTCCCCCGAAAATCACATATCTATTAATCTATTAAAAATGTTACTATGAAAAACAATTACAAAGTGATCCAGCTAAAATGGGTCTTAATTATGGTTCTGGGTATTGTTAACCTGTCAATGGCCCAAAAAAAAGTAATCGCTTACATTCCAAACTGGATTGATCTGAATTCATTTTCAAGCAGTGTTCAGTACAGTAAATTAACGCATATTAATATTGCGTTCGAAAATCCCGATGCGAATGGTTATCTAACTTTCAATTCAGGATCGAATACCATTATCAATGCCGCGCATGCACAAAATGTAAAAGTTTTTGTTTCTCTTGGAGGAGGTTCTGTTTCTGAAGGAGGCGCCATTCGCGACAATTACTTTAATTTGATTACGCCTGGAAACAGAACAGCGTTCATTCAAAAATTATATGATTACGTTGTAGCGCATAATTTTGACGGTATCGATGTAGATTTAGAAGGTCCGGCAATTAATGGTGATTACGGCGGATTTGTAATTGCGCTTGCGGCTAAATTGCATGCAAACGGTAAATTAATCTCTGCTGCGCTTTCAGAAGGTTACGGTGGTGCAAATGTACCTTCGTCTACTTTTGCCGCTTATGACTGGATCAATATTATGGCGTATGATGCAACAGGACCTTGGGCTCCGGGAAGTCCGGGACAACATTCTCCGTATAGTATGGCTGTAAATCAGTTTAATTACTGGACAGGACGTGGTTTACCGGCAAGCAAAGCCATTATTGGTCTTCCGTTTTATGGTTACGGTTTTGGAGCTTCGGCAAATCAGGGAATTTCTTATGCTAATATCGTAGCGCAATATCCGGGAGCTGAAAATCTGGATCAGGTAGGAAACACGATTTATTATAACGGAATTCCAACTATCAAAGCAAAAACAACTTTTGCAATTCAAAATGCGGGAGGAGTTATGATCTGGGAATTATCTCAGGATGCTACCGGAGCAAAATCATTATTAACAGCCGTAAATCAGGTTATTACAGGAAGTAATCCGCCTACAGGTACGGGGACTTTAATTCAGGCAGAAAGCTACTCAACAATGAGCGGAATCCAGACTGAAGCCACTACAGATACAGGCGGAGGTTTGAATGTAGGTTACGCAGATACAGGCGATTGGCTGGCGTATTACAATGTTAATTTTCCAACTTCAGGAAATTATGTAATTGAATACAGAGTGGCAAGTGCTGTTACAGGCGGAAGATTATCTTCTGATTTAACGGCAGGAACAATTCAATTAGGAGCTGTAAATATCCCAAATACCGGAGGCTGGCAAAATTGGCAAACGGTAACACAAACCGTAAATGTAAATGCCGGAACATACAACTTTGGAATCTATGTTCAAAATACCGGTTTTAATCTAAACTGGTTCAGAATCACAAAAGCGGCTTCAGGTTTGGCAGCAAAATCAGCAGCCCCAGAAGTTGTTGCAGAAGAATTTGTGGCTTTAAATGTATATCCAAGTCTTGTAGAAAGTACGCTTTTTATCACTTCGGATGTTAGCGGAGCAAATGCAAGTATTGTAGATTCTCAAACAGGAGCTGTAGTTTCAAAACAAACAATTAATTCTAATTCTATAGACGTTTCGCGTTTAGAAAAAGGAGTTTATATCGCTGTTTTTGAAAAAAATGGTACACAAACAGTGAGACGTTTTATTAAAAAATAAGTTTTCGTTAAAAGCACTGTTTCTTCTTTTTTATTGAAAGAAGGAATGGTGCTTTTTTATTTGCCACAAATTGAAGAATTTAAAAAAAATGTCTCCCGCAGATTTGGCAGATTGAGCAGATTTTATTTTTTTATTCTTTAATATTTTTTCACGCAGATTTTAAAAAGATTTAAGCAGATACATGCAGATAATTATTCAAATTTAATCTGCTCAATCTGCCAAATCTGCGTGAAAAATAAAACACATAGCTATGTGCATTATAATTAAGTGAAACGCCTTTTTTGAGCATACAGAATCTATGTTTCTATGTGTTTTAAATGCATGCACCACTTTAAAAAGTAACCCCCAATCTTAAATAGTATATGAAAAACAATTACAGAATTCAGTTAAGTTTACTCCTGTTTATTGCTTTTAGCAGTTTTGCCATTGCGCAGACTTCTTTGGGCTCGAGTAAAACGTTCATGAATAATTTAAAAAACGGACTTGCAAGTGCGACTTCAAAAAGTACTGCCGAAAAAACTGTTTTGCTTCAGGCGGAGAATAAAAACTTCAACGGAAAAATCAATTACAAGGAATCAAATGCTTCAAGTGAGTTTTTGATTGGAGAAATCAAAAATGTCGAAGAATCTTCTTTTTACATTAAATTAAAAGATAAATCGCTTGAAGGGCACATTATTCTAAAGAAAACAAAAGAAGCTTATAAATATTATTCTGATGCACAAGGAAACGCTTTTGTGTCTAAAGTAGATATTAATACGCTAATTTGTCTGGATTATAGAAATGTTCCTCAAAACACAGCAAAAACAGCTGCTGTAAGTGCTGCCGCAATTGCTCCGGCTTTGTTGAATTTACAAAGTTTACCGGGTGCTGCAGGCTGCGTTATGTTAGATTTTGACGGGTATAATATGCCGGCAGGAAATCTTTGGAATAACGGAAACGCTATTAATGCGGCGCCATCAGGAATGAGCGATGCCGATGTGCAACAACATTGGGAGGTGGTTTCTGAAGATTACCGACCTTTTAATGTAAATGTTACAACAAATGAAGCTGTTTTTAATTCATACCCAAGAAACAGAAGAATGCGTGTGGTGGTGACTCCAACCAATACTGCGGCCCCGGGGGCGGGGGGTGTTGCGTATATTGGTTCCTTCAATTGGGACAATGATGTACCTTGCTGGGTATTTATTACTTCGGGTAAATCTGGTGGAGATGCCTCTGCGCATGAAGTTGGTCATACTTTTGATCTTGGTCACGATGGACGTACAAATCCTGCCGAAGATTATTTTGTAGGTATAAACAATACTTCGTGGGCGCCAATTATGGGAGCCGGATATTACAGACCTGTGGTGCAATGGAGCAAAGGCGAATACGATTATGCCAATAACAAACAAGATGATGTTGCAACTATTGCCGGAACTAAATTTGGAGTTGGTTACAGAGGCGATGATTACGGAAATACAACTGCTTCTGCCACAACTTTAGACTATAACGCAAGCGGCGGTATCAATCAAAAAAACGGAATTATTTCAAGCGAAGCTGATTATGATTTCTTTACGTTTACAACTGGCGGAGGAAATGTTTCAATCAACGCAAACACGGTTTCAAGAGACGGAAACCTGCATCTTTTAATTCGATTATACAATTCGGCAGGTGCAGAAATGGGAACGTATTGGAACTCTGATCCGTTTGCTTTGAATGCTGCTATGAATGTGAATTTGCCTGCCGGAAAATACTTTATTGGTGTTGATGGCAATGGCGCCGGAAGTGCGGGTTATGGCGGATATTCTGCATACGGTTCTATCGGAAGTTATTCGATTACAGGAACAATTCCGCCGGGAGGCAATATCGCGGCTTCGACAGATGTGATTACGGTTTATAAAGATTGCAATTACACCGGATTTTCTGGCGGTTTAACTATTGGTGATTATAATATGGCGCGTTTAAATTCTTTGGGAGTTTTAAATGATGATATTTCGTCGTTGAGAATCACACAGGGATTTCAGGCAATTTTGTATCAGGATGATAATTTTACGGGAGCTTCAACGGTAATTAATTCTGATAATGCCTGTTTAAATACGACATGGAATGATAAGGTAACTTCTATTCGAATTCTTGCCAACGGAGTTACCACTTTAGGAAATCAAACTTTCTTTTTGCAAAACAGAAACAGCGGTTTAAATATGGATGTCTGGAATGCGAGTTTATCCAACGGTGCCAATATTGCTCAGGGAACTGTAAATACAGGAAATAATCAAAAGTTTACATTAACACATTTAGGCGACGGTTTGTATAAAATTATTGCCAATCACAGCGGTCAGTCATTAGACGTAAATAATTTTAATAAAGCAAATGGCGCCAATGTAGAGCAATATCCGTATAACGGAACAACGAATCAGCAGTTTGTTTTAGTAGATACAGGCGACGGATTTTATAAAATTATTGCCAGACACAGTGGTAGAATTGTTGAGGTTGCAGGAGCAAGTACGGTAAATGGTGCCAATGTGCAGCAATGGGACAATAACAACCAAACGTGCGGGCAATGGAAATTAATTTCGACAACGGCTGCGCAGACTTCTACTTTAATTCAGGCGGAAGATTATGCTGCCATGAACGGAATTCAAACGGAAGCGACTACAGATGCTGGCGGAGGTTTAAATGTTGCATACACAGATACAGGCGACTGGATGGCGTATAACAATATTAATTTTCCAACAACGGGTTCTTATTTAATCGAATACAGAATCGCAAGTGCGGTTGCCGGAGCCAGAATATCATCTGATTTAAACGGCGGAACGATCATTTTAGGAAATGTTGATATTCCGAATACCGGAGGATGGCAAAATTGGCAAACAGTAACTCAAACGGTTAATGTAAATGCAGGAACGTACAGTTTCGGAATTTATATTCAAACCAGCGCTGTAAACATCAATTGGTTCAGAATTACCAAAATTGGCGCCGCTTCAAATCCTGTAGCTTCTGCTGCTATTACAGAAGATGAGGTAGATTCTGTTGCATTAAATATTTATCCAAATCCGGTTTCAGATGTGCTTTTCTTTACTACAGATCAAACAGGAGGGAATGTAAGCGTATTCGATTCTCAAACAGGAAGTTTAGTTATATCTCAAAAAATCAATGATAATAGTTTGAATGTTTCTGGTTTAAGAACCGGAATTTATCTGATTGTTTTTGAGAAAGACGGAACGAGAACGGTTAAACGTTTTATTAAGAAATAGCTTTAAAAAAAATAACTTTTCTAAAGGTACTATCACTTCTTTTTACAGAAAGAATGGTAGTGCCTTTTTTTTATAACAACAATTCACCTCTATAGTTTATAAATTGCATAAACGCATAAAATAAAGTTTATTCTTTCATAAAATTGACTAAATATTATTTTTTTATAAGTAAAATATTACTTATTGTAAGAAAAATGATTTATGTTTGTTTTTGAATTAATTGTAACAACGGATTATATATGGTCCAAAATAAATTAATAGATATGAAAAAAAATTACAGGTTTAAGTTAAGTTTACTCTTAATTATTGCTTTTAGCAATTTTGCAATCGCACAAACTTCTTTAGGATCAAGTAAGTCGTTTATGAACAATTTAAAGAAGCAGCTGGCAACTTCTGCTAATTCAAAATCTGCTTCAAAAACATTTTCACTTGAGGTAGAAAATTCGAAAAGCTTTAATGGAACAATTAATTATAAAGAATCTAATGCTTCAAGTGAGATTTTAATTGGAGAAATTAAAAATACAGCAGAATCTTCTTTTTACATTAAAGTAAAAGACAACGCTCTGGAAGGGCATATTATTTTAAGAAAAACAAAAGAAGCTTATAAGTATTATTCAGATGCACAGGGAAATGCATTTGTTGCTAAAGTTGATATTAATAGTTTGATTTGTATTGAGTACGAAAACGTTTCTAAAAATGCAGCTAAAACAACCAATAAAGTTGCAGTTGCTAAAATTTCTCCTGCAGTATTGAGTTTAGAAAGTTTACCGGGTGCAGCAGGTTGTGTTTTATTAGATTTTGATGGTTACTCTCTGTCCGCAGGAAGTCTTTGGAACAATGGTAATGCAATAGATGCAGCACCTTCTGGTATGAGCGATGAAGACATACAAGGTCATTGGGAAATAGTTGCAGAAGATTTCAGACCTTTTAATTTAAATATTACGACCAGCGAAGCTGTTTATAATTCATATCCAAAAAAGAAAAGAATGCGTACGGTGATAACGCCAACAGGTTCAATATATCCGGGAGCAAGTGGTGTGGCTTATGTTGGTTCTTTCAATTTTGATGATGTACCGTCTTGGGTATTTGATACTTCAGTTTCAGGAGCACAAGCGACTTCGCATGAAATTGGACATACTTTAGGTCTTTCTCATGATGGTCGTACAAATCCTGCCGAAGGATATTATGCCGGTGAACCTAATGCTTCGTGGGCTCCTATTATGGGCGTGGGGTATTATAATCCTATTACACAGTGGAGTAAAGGAGAATACGATTATGCAAACAACAAGCAGGATGATGTAGCGATTATTGCAAGCGATCAATTTGGTTTAGGATATCGCGCAGACGATTATGGAAATACGATAGCTACTGCGGCAAACTTAGATTATAATGTTAACGGAGTAATTAATCAAAAAAACGGTGTCATTACAAGTGAAGCCGATACTGATTTCTTTACGTTTACAACAGCCGGTGGAAATGTATCTATCAACGCCCATACAGTTTCTAGAAGCGGAAATCTGCATATTTTAATCAGATTATTTAATTCAGCCGGAACACAAATAGAAACGTATTGGAACCCTGATCCGTTTACTTTAAATGCTGCAATGCATACAAACTTACCGGCCGGTAAATATTTTATTAGCATTAGCGGTACCGGAGCAGGAAATGTACGCTCTGGGGGATATTCGGCTTATGGTTCTATCGGAAGTTATTCTATTACAGGAACGATTTTACCAAATGCAGCTATAAGTCCTTCTACAGACGTAGTTACGGTTTATAAAGATTTTTATTATAGCGGATTTTCCGGCGGATTGACTATTGGAGATTATAATTTGGAGCGTTTAAATTCTTTAGGCGTTTTAAATGATGATATTTCTTCGCTTAAAATCGCTCAGGGATTTCAGGCGATTCTGTATCAGAATGATAATTTTACCGGAGCTTCAATAGTTATGAATTCTGATAATGCAGCCTTAAACACAACCTGGAATGACCAGGTAAGTTCTATTCGAATTCTGGCAAACGGAGTCACGACTTTAGACAATCAGATGTTCTTTTTGCAAAACAAAAACAGCGGACTTAACATAGAAAGCCAGAATGGAAACTACGGAAATGGTATACTACAGGGAAATATAAATAAAGATTATCAAAAATATAAATTTACCCATTTAGGTAACGGATTATATACAATCTATTCCAACTCTGCAGGAAAAGTTCTTAGTGTAAAAGATTCGAATAAGACCAATAGTGTCAGTATTGAACAAAGTGATTATATTGGAAATGCAAATCAAGAATTTGTTGTAGTTGCTACGGGTGATGGATTTTATAAATTTATTGCCAGACACAGCGGAAAATTAGTTGAGGTTGCAGGAGCAAGTAAAGAGACTGGCGCTAAAATTCAGCAGTGGGAGAATGTTAACCAGACTAACGGACAATGGAAATTAATTTCTACAATTGTACCGGATAAAGCAATTTTAATTCAGGCCGAAGATTACTCTGCTATGAGCGGAGTTATAACCGAAGCAACAACAGATGTTGGTGGAGGTTTAAACGTTACAGGGACTGATCTTGGTGACTCGATGACGTATAACAACATCAATTTTCCAACTACCGGTACTTATTTAATAGAATACAGGATAGCTTGTGCGGTAAATGGAGCCCAAATATTTACGTACTTAAACAAAGAGTCTGTTTTTTTAGGAAATGTTAATATAACCAATACCGGAGGATGGCAAAACTGGCAGACTGTTACCCAAACAGTAAACGTAAATGCGGGAACTTATAATTTTGAAATATATGTTCAAAATAAAAGTATGAACATCAACTGGATTAGAATTTCCCCAATCGAAACCCAACCTTCGACTTTAATTCAGGCGGAAGATTACACAGCTATGAGCGGAATTAAAACTGAAACAACGACAGATGCTGGTGCAGGTTTAAATGTTACAGATACACATGCAGGTGATTGGTTGAAATATGGTAATATTAATTTTCCAACATCAGGTTCTTATTTAATAGAATACAGAGTAGCGAGTGTTGCAAATGGAGCACAAATATTTGTTGACTTAAACAATGCAGCCAATGTTATAGGGAATGTTAATATACCTTACACAGGAAAAATGCAAAAGTGGCAAACCGTTGAACAAACTGTAAATGTGAATGCCGGAACCTATAATCTTACAATTCAGTTTAAAAATGAAAACGTAAACATCAACTGGATCAGGATTACCAAAATAACATCTCAGGAATCAACTTTAATTCAGGCAGAAGATTTCGCAGATATGAGCGGAATTACAACCGAAGTAACAACAGATGTTGGCGGAGGTTTATCCGTTATAAATACAGAGGCTTCTAATTGGTTAGGTTATAGTAATATTAGTTTTCCAACGGCTGGTTCCTATTTAATAGAATACAGAGTAGCGAGTGCTGCAAATGGAGGTCAAATATTTCCTGAATTAAATGATGGAGGAAATTTTCTTGAAAAAGTTACCGTACCCAATACCGGAGGATCGCAAAACTGGCAGACTGTTAAACAAATTATAAACATAAAACCAGGAACCTATAATTTAACAATCCACATTCAAAATGTAAAGTTTAACATCAACTGGATTAGAATTTCTAAAATCGAATCGGAAACCACGGCTTTGATCCAGGCAGAAGATTACTCGACTATGAGCGGAATTAAAACCGAAGTAACAACTGATGTCGGCAGAGGTTTAAACGTTACAGATACAAAAGTGGGCGACTGGTTGATGTATAATAATGTCAATTTTCCAACATCTGGTACTTATTTAATTGAATACAGAGTAGCAAGCACCGGAGAAGCTAAAATTCTTCCTTATTTAAACAACGAAAAATATTTTTTAGGACATATTGATATTCCTAATACAAGAGGATGGCAAAATTGGCAAACGGTTACACAAACTGTAAATGTTGATAGCGGAACTACTAATCTTTTTGTATACATTCAGAGTAATTCTGTAAATATTAACTGGATCAGAATCACCAGAATTGAAGGAGCAGTCGGAGTTGCCGCAATAAATGCTTCTGAAGCTTCATCAATTAACAATGAAATTAAAGATGCAGGATTAGCTGTATATCCAAATCCGGTTTCAGATGTACTTTTCTTTACTACAGATCAAACAGGAGGAAATGTAAGCGTGTTCGATTCTCAAACAGGAAGTTTAGTTGTATCGCAAAAAATCAATGAGAATAATTTGAATGTTTCTGGTTTAAGAACCGGAATTTATCTGATTGTTTTTGAGAAAGACGGAACGAGAACGGTTAAACGTTTTATTAAAAAATAGCTTTTAAAAAAATAACTTTTCTAAAGGTACTATCACTTCTTTTTACAGAAAGAATGGTAGTGCCTTTTTTTATAACAACAATTCACATCTATAGTTTATAAATTGCATAAACGCATAAAATAAAGTTTATTCTTTCATAAAATTAACTAAATATTATTTTTTTATAAGTAAAATATTACTTATTGTAAGAAAAATGATTTATGTTTGTTTTTGAATTAATTGTAACAACGGATTATATATGGTCCAAAATAAATTAATAGATATGAAAAAAAATTACAGGTTTAAGTTAAGTTTACTCTTAATTATTGCTTTTAGCAATTTTGCAATCGCACAAACTTCTTTAGGATCAAGTAAGTCGTTTATGAACAATTTAAAGAAGCAGCTGGCAACTTCTGCTAATTCAAAATCTGCTTCAAAAACATTTTCACTTGAGGTAGAAAATTCGAAAAGCTTTAATGGAACAATTAATTATAAAGAATCTAATGCTTCAAGTGAGATTTTAATTGGAGAAATTAAAAACACAGCAGAATCTTCTTTTTACATTAAAGTAAAAGACAACGCTTTGGAAGGGCATATTATTTTAAGCAAAACAAAAGAAGCTTATAAGTATTATTCAGATGCACAGGGAAATGCATTTGTTGCTAAAGTTGATATTAATACTTTGATTTGTATTGATTACAAAAATGTTTCTAAAAACGTTTCTGAAAATGCAACTAAAACAACCAATAAAGTTGCAGCTGCTAAAATTGCTCCGGAATTATTGAATTTACAGAGTTTGCCGGGTGCAGCAGGTTGTGTTTTATTAGATTTTGATGGATATTATATGCCTGCCGGAAACGCATGGAACAATGGTAACCCTATAGATGCAGCACCGTCTGGTATGAGTGATGCAGAAATACAAAGACATTGGGAAATAGTTGCAGAAGATTTCAGACCTTTTAATTTAAACATTACGACCAACGAAGCCGTTTATAATTCATATCCAAAAAACAGAAGAATGCGTACGGTGATAACGCCAACAAATGCAGTATATTCAGGAGGAATTGGAGGTGTGGCGTATGTTGGTTCTTTCAATTGGGATAATGATGTGCCGTGTTGGGTATTTGATACTTCAGGGAAAGGAGGAGAAACATCTTCTCATGAGATTGGACATACTTTTGATCTTACTCATGATGGCTTAAATTCTGGTGAAGAATATTATGTTGGCCTTCCTAATACTTCGTGGGCGCCAATTATGGGAACAGGTAGCAGGCCAATCGTACAATGGAGTAAAGGAGAATATAATAATGCAAACAACAAGCAGGATGATGTAGCGATTATCGCAGGCGCCAAATTTGGTATAGGATATCGCGCAGACGATTATGGAAATACAACAGCTACTGCAGCAAATTTAGACTATAATGCCAATGGAGTAATTAATCAAAAAAATGGCATCATTTCAAGTGAAGCTGATCGTGATTTCTTTACGTTTACAACAGTCGGAGGAAATGTTTCTATCAATGCCAATACCGTTGCAAGAGACGGAAATCTGCACCTTTTAATAAGATTGTATAACGCAGCAGGAGTTGAGATGAGAACGTATTCGAACCCTGATCCTTTTGCTTTAAATGCTGCTATGAATATAAATTTACCGGCCGGTAAATATTTTATAAGTGTTAATGGTACCGGAGCTGGAAATCCTGCCTCTGGAGGATATTCGGCTTATGGTTCTATCGGAAGTTACTCAATTACAGGAACAATTTCACCAAGTTTAAATGTAAGTCCTTCTACAGACGTAGTTACGGTTTATAAAGATTTTTATTATAGCGGATTTTCCGGCGGATTGACTATTGGAGATTATAATTTGGAGCGTTTAAATTCTTTAGGCGTTTTAAATGATGATATTTCTTCGCTTAAAATCGCTCAGGGATTTCAGGCGATTCTGTATCAGAATGATAATTTTACCGGAGCTTCAATAGTTATGAATTCTGATAATGCAGCCTTAAACACAACCTGGAATGACCAGATAAGTTCTATTCGAATTCTGGCAAACGGAGTCACGACTTTAGACAATCAGACGTTCTTTTTGCAAAACAGAAACAGCGAACTTAACATGGAGGTGGATATCCAGAATGCAGACTATGGTATAATACAGGGAAATACAAATAAAGATAATCAAAAATATAAATTTACCCATTTAGGTGATGGACTGTATTTAATCAATTCCATGGCTACAGGAGCTATCCTTAGTGTAAAGGAAGGTGATAAAGCCAATGGTGCCAATGTAGAACATCATCCCTATATTGGAAATGCCAATCAACAGTTTGTTGTAATTGATACAGGCGATGGGTTTTATAAATTTATTGCCAGACACAGTGGAAAATTAGTTGTGGTTGCAGGAGCAAGTAAGGTGAGTGGCGCTAAAATTCAGCAGTGGGAGAATGTTAACCAGACTTATGGACACTGGAAATTAATTTCTACAATTGTACCGGATAAAGCAATTTTAATTCAGGCCGAAGATTACTCTGCTATGAGCGGAGTTATAACCGAAGCAACAACAGATGTTGGTGGAGGTTTAAACGTTACAGGGACTGATCTTGGTGACTCGATGACGTATAACAACATCAATTTTCCAACTACAGGTACTTATTTAATAGAATACCGGATAGCTTGTGCGGTAAATGGAGCCCAAATATTTACTTACCTAAACAAAGAGTCCGTTTTTTTAGGAAATGTTAATATAACCAATACCGGAGGATGGCAAAACTGGCAGACTGTTACCCAAACAGTAAACGTAAATGCGGGAACTTATAATTTTGAAATATATGTTCAAAATAAAAGTATGAACATCAACTGGATTAGAATTTCCCCAATCGAAACCCAACCTTCGACTTTAATTCAGGCGGAAGATTACACAGCTATGAGCGGAATTAAAACTGAAACAACGACAGACGCTGGTGGAGGTTTAAATGTTACCGATATACATGCAGGTGATTGGTTGAAATATGCTAATATCAATTTTCCAACATCAGGTTCTTATTTAATAGAATACAGAGTAGCGAGTGTTGCAAATGGAGCACAAATATTTGTTGACTTAAATAATGCAGCCAATGTTATAGGGAATGTTAATATACCTTACACAGGAAAAATGCAAAAGTGGCAAACCGTTGAACAAACTGTAAATGTGAATGCCGGAACCTATAATCTTACAATTCAGTTTAAAAATGAAAACGTCAACATCAACTGGATTAGGATTACTAAAATAACTTCTCAGGCATCTACTTTAATTCAGGCAGAAGACTTCTCTGCTATGAGTGGAACAAAAAACGAAGTAACGGCAGATGTTGGCGGAGGTTTAAGTGTTACAAACACAGATGCTTCTAACTGGTTAGGTTATAGTAATATTAGTTTTCCAACGGCTGGTTCTTATTTAATAGAATACAGAGTAGCGAGTGCTGCAAATGGAGGTCAAATATTTCCTGAATTAAATGATGGAGGAAATTTTCTTGAAAAAGTTACCGTACCCAATACCGGAGGATCGCAAAACTGGCAGACTGTTAAACAAATTATAAACATAAAACCGGGAACCTATAATTTAACAATCCACATTCAAAATGTAAAGTTTAACATCAACTGGATTAGAATTTCTAAAATCGAATCGGAAACCACGGCTTTGATCCAGGCAGAAGATTACTCGACTATGAGCGGAATTAAAACCGAAACAACAACAGATGTTGGGGGAGGTTTAAACGTTACAGATACAAAAATGGGAGACTCGTTGATGTATAATAATGTCAATTTTCCAACATCAGGTACTTATTTAATTGAATACAGAGTAGCAAGCACCGGAGAAGCTAAAATACTTACTTATTTAAATAATCAAAAATCTTTTTTAGGACATGTTGATATTCCTAATACAAGAGGATGGCAAAACTGGCAAACGGTTACACAAACTGTAAATGTTGATAGCGGAACCACTAATCTTTTTGTATACATTCAGAGTAATTCTGTAAATATTAACTGGATCAGAATCACCAGAATTGAAGGAGCAGCGGCCGCCAACGCTTCAAATTCTGTAGTTTCTGCTGCTATTACAGAAGATGAGGTAGATTCTGTTGCATTAAATATTTATCCAAATCCGGTTTCAGATGTGCTTTTCTTTACTACAGATCAAACAGGAGGAAATGTAAGTGTATTTGATTCTCAAACAGGAAGCTTAGTTGTATCGCAAAAAATCAATGATAATAATTTGAATGTTTCTGGTTTAAGAACCGGAATTTATCTGATTGTTTTTGAGAAAGACGGAACGAGAACGGTTAAACGTTTTATTAAGAAATAAAAGGTTGGTTATGAGTTTTGAGTTATAAATTATAGCTTGAAAATTAAAAGGCTGTCGTAATTGACAGCCTTTTGTTATAAAAAAGAATTCGAAAAAGTTATATTATTTTTTTGTTTTATCAAGTTCTCCAATAAACGGAATTTCATCCTGAACTACAGATCTTATGGTGATTTGAAAATATTGTTCTAATTGAATAAATTTTGCAGCATTTATTGGTCCGACAGCTTTTTTTGCTTTGCCATACGTTTTAGATAAAAGCTTTTCAAAATCAACATTATTTTTTAAATTATTTTTTGCCAGTTCATCTGCTTTTACATCTGTAATATTATTGTAGTTGGTGGCGTAGTCGTTTATAATTTCTAATTTTTTCTGACCCAAAGCCTTACGTTCAGCTTCATAATTGTCATAAACTGCCTGAAATGCGGTTGCTTGCGGCTCTGCCAAATTGAGATAATCTTTTATAATATCTCCTTTAGATTTTCCGTAAAGATTTTGAACAAGCGTCAAATCATCAGATTGCGCAAATAAACCCGTAGAAGCTATAATAGCTAAGAATAGAAATAATTTTTTCATGATTTTTGATGTTTATTTAGTTGAGGTATATTTTATACTATTGTATTTTTTATTTGCTGAAATCGTAACTTATTGTAGCACCAAGTCCAAATTGATATGTTGCTACATAATCTGTTACACCAACCGGACCGTAATAAGTCCAGTAATAACTATTACCAACTGCGGCGGCCATAGATTGCAAATAAGCATTTAAATTGATTGATAAAGGCGAAGAAGTTTTAATTTTTATTCCGGCTTTTGCTTCCCATGCAAAATAAGTTTCGCTTCCGCTTTGAGGTGTTTCAAGAATAGCGATACCGGCACCGGCTCCCAGATAAGGCATTACATTAGAACCAATATCAAAATAATGCGCATAATCCAGTAAAATATAATTTATGGCACCTTTGTCATCTCCGGCATTAAGTTGAGTTCCAAGCGGACCATATAAAGGCAATTTAGTATCTAGTCTGTTGTATTTTAATTCGATAGAACTATTATCTATAAAAAAATACTCTAATCCGGCTCCATATTCAAAACCGTCTTCTACATAACCATAACTATTATCGTATTCAACTTTATCCTGAAAAACATAACCGCCATATAAATTAAGCAGAAAAGAGTTTGAAGTTTGCGCTTTCGCAAAAAATGAAAATAAAAAAACAACGATTAACAGAAGATACTTTTTCATGATTTTAGTTTTAATTTTGATTTGTAATTAGTTTAAAGCAAGTGGTTTATCTGGCTTTTTGAAATTATAAACCAAAATTAATTTTACTTCTTTATAAAAAATATTTAATCACGGTAACTTGGTTTCACTTTAGAAAATGAAACAACATTGTAATGAAATTCGCTCAGAAATGAACAAAAAAAGCCCGTTTCGTTTATAGAAACAGGCTTCTGGTTTTTTTGATACACTTTTAATACTTGTATTTAGAAACTTAAATCGAACGTATTTTCATTAATCTAAATTTGAATTTGCTCCGGTTTTATATTTTAAAATTGCGGCAATATTCTTTTATAGTTTCTCTAACTTTTCTAAACTCTTCTAAAATTTCTTCCTCGGTTCCGGTTGCTTTTGCCGGATCAGAAAAATTTTGATGAAACTTTTGAGCTTTCGTTGGCAAAAACGGACATCTTTCTTTGGCATTATCGCAAACCGTAACTACAATATCAAAATCGATATTTGAATATTCATCAATATGATTTGAAGTATGATTTGCAATATCAATCCCGTCTTCTTTCATTGTTGCAATTGCTCTTGGATTTACGCCGTGAGTTTCAACACCGGCACTGTAAACTTCGGCATTATTGCCTAAAAAGTGTTTTAAATAACCTTCTGCAATTTGGCTTCTGCAGCTATTTCCTGTGCAAAGCACTAAAATTTTTTGTGTCATAATTTAAACAAGTAACCAAATGATATTGATGATGCAAAACTTCGGCTCAAAGCCAAAAATAACCTGCAATACAATAACAGCTGTTGTAATGATAATTGGTTTTTTATATTTTAGAAATGTGTTCTTCATGATTAACAACATCCGGAATTTGGTGAACAAGAATTTGCAGCATCGCCTTGTAATTGGGTTAACTGTATTTTTGGTTTTGACGGTATTCCGCAAGCGTCTTGTGCCAGACAAGCCGTAGTTTTATTTTTTAGAACAAAGTTTAAACCATTAAATTCCAAATCATATCGACCAATTGTTTCGTTTTGATATTCGACTTCAATCTCAAAATCTTCAATTTGTAATTTTTCTTCAGATAGTGTAATGATATGTAAAAGTTTGCCCGGTTTTAAACGATGTTCATAATCGTCAGCATTCCATAATTGAAAATTGACCACTTTTTCGTTACGAATTACGCCGCCGCAATCAATAAAGTTTTTAGTAATAATTCCCACTTCTGTAACGTGAAAATGTTCAGGAACAAAATTCCCGTTTTCCAATTGAAATGCTACGTTTTCTAAATTTGGAAGTATTGTTTTAATTTCTGATAATTTCATGATCTTATGTTTATAGTTATAATGCAATATTGCGATATAGTTGGATAAAAAAATGTTTTAGCAACATTTTTGATCTTTTACAACTGAAATAATATTCGAAAAATAGTCCTTTAAAATAGCAAAAGTATTTTCGTCGATGCAATAACAAATTGCATTTCCTTCAATATTTCCTTTTATAAGACCAGCGTTTTTTAATTCCTTTAAATGTTGCGAAACAGTGGGTTGTGCCAATGGCAACTCATTTACAATGTCACCGCAAATACATTCGTTTACTTTTAAAAGATATTCAATAATGGCAATTCTTGCAGGATGTCCTAATGCTTTGGCAATGGTGGCAATTTGATTTTGTTTATCTGTAAAATGTTCTGTTTTAGTTGCTCCCATGTTTTATATTTTAATATCGCAATATTACGATATAAATTTTAAAAACAAAAGTTATTATTTATTTTATTGGTCATAAATAAAAAAGCCCAATTTATTACACTGGGCTTTCATATTAGTTTTTAATCAAATCTATATCTTTGGATAATCCGTTATCAATTTCGCCTTTATCTCTGTTAACCATTGTATACGGAGCAAGTCTGCCGTTTTTAATGATTTCTTCTTTCGAATAAACTAAATCATAATACGTAATCAAATCATTAGGATCTGTTGGTACAGCGGTATTTTTTTTATTCTGTGGAATCTCTTCATAATAATATCGTGACTTTTTTAAATCAGGATATTTGCTTATCAAATAATCATTTATGGTATAGGTTGCGCCATCAACTTTGTATAAATCTTCGACAAGTATTCCGGTAATTGTGACGTTTTTAATGTTTTGTTTTAAGTTTTGATACGCCTTTTTTGTAGTCGAAAAATCAGATTGCAAACGATTTTCTTTATCTGATAATTGTCTAATTACTGAAAGCCGCACTAAATCGCCGTTTATTTCAATTACTTTAAAAACAAAATAATAATTCTGCATGCTTTGGCTCCCGTTTGAGCCTCTTTCTCTACTAAAAATAAAACTGCCCAATTGTAGTTTTTGTTCCGGACTGTTTATGGCTTTTTTCCACGCATAAGGTTTGTAAACGAATTGTTTTAAAAGATAGAAAACCGCGATAACAATTAAAGTTATGAAGATTATTTTTTTCATTTATTGAATTTGTGTGATAGAGAATTTAACTGCAAAGTACGCAAAGTTTTTGTATGAGCTGGGTTTGTTTTGCGGCTAAGAAAGCTTGTTCATCATGCAATATCAACTTAAAACAACTATATTTATTTAGATTAATTAAAAATAGTTTGCATAAACAGATTTTAGCAGTTACTTTTGCTCAAAATTTAAAACCAAACCAAAATGAATATGATAACCATTAAAAAGTTTCTGTTTTGTTTGTTGTTTCTGACATCATTAACCGTGATTGGTCAGGAAACGGGAAAAGTATCCGGAAAAATTGTATTAAGCGGAAATACTCCTGCAGAAAATATTACTGTTCGTCTTAAAGGAACAAAATATAATGCTGTTACTAATGAAAAAGGTCAATACGAAATTAAAAACGTAAAGCCCGCCAGTTATACCGTTACTGTCAAATCAGTTGGTGTAAAAGCTTTAGAAGAAAATATTGTTGTAAGCGCTAATCAAACTACAACAAAAAATTTCTCTCTTTTAGAAAGTCAGGAAGATCTTGACGAAGTTGTAATTACAAAAAACAAGTACAAACAAGACAAACCTTCGTTATCGTTAAGATTGCAGACTCCGGTGCTTGAAATTCCGCAAAATATTCAAATTGTAAGTGGTCAAACCTTAAAAGACCAGCAAATTACAAGTATGAGCGATGGTGTTATTCGCAATGTGAGTGGCGCTGTACGTTTAGAACACTGGGGAGATTTGTATACGAATATCACGATGCGCGGTTCTCAAATTCAGGCTTTTCGTAACGGTTTCAACGTAGTTTCATCCTTTTGGGGACCTCTTACGGAAGATATGAGTTTTGTAGATCATATTGAATTTGTAAAAGGACCGGCTGGTTTTATGCTTTCGAGCGGCGATCCAAGCGGACTTTATAATGTGGTTACTAAAAAACCAACCGGAATTACAAAAGGGGAAGTTTCTGCCCTAGTAGGAAGTTATGATTTTTACAGAGTTAGCCTTGATCTTGATGGAAAACTGGATAAAAAAGGAAAATTATTGTACAGATTTAACGGCGCTGCGCAAAAGAAAGGTTCTCACAGACCTTTTGAACACAATGACCGTTATGTAATTGCTCCGGTAATTTCGTATCAAATTGATGATAAAACAAAATTAACTGCCGAATATAATTTTCAATATGCTAACATGACCGAAATTGGTTCGTATTATGTATTTGGTGCAAACGGCGGCGGTTACGGTTCATTGCCTGTAGATTTTACAATGACACAACCGGGAATTCCGGATACCAATATCCAGGATCACAGCGGATATTTAATGTTCGAGCATAATTTTAACAGTAAATGGAAACTTACAGCGCAGACTTCGTACTTTAAATACATTCAAAAAGGATACAGTTCGTGGCCAAGCGCAGTAGGTCCCGGCGATATTGATTTAGATTATGATGATGTAATCGACGGAAGTCTTGGTGTAAACGAAGTAATTCGAAATGTTGCGATTTGGGATGCAGAAAGTAATATGTATTTAGGACAAATATTTGTAAACGGAAAATTTGATACGGGACCAATATCTCATAAAATTTTAACCGGCGTTGATTTAGGAAGTAAAGATTATTTGGCAGACTGGCTTCAGTCTCACGATTTAGATACATTCGATACACCGTTTAATGTGCTTAATCCAAACTATGGTGCGCCGGTAAACGGAATGCCTGTTTTTGATCATGATACGCCATTAAAAGACAGAGCTGCAATTGCTGGCGGAATTGTAAATTCTGAATATGCAGCCGTATATGTTCAGGACGAAATTGGTTTTATCGAAAACAGACTTAGACTTACTTTGGCCGGACGTTTTACATGGATAAATCAGGCTAGTTGGGGAGATCCTGCGGTATCGGCAAATCATGTTTCGCCTCGTGCAGGACTTAGTTTTTCTATCAACGAAAGTACCGCTGTTTACGGGCTGTACGATCAGGCTTTTACACCACAAGGCGGTATCATAAATGATGGCGGTTCAGTACTTCCGTTAACAGGTCATAATATCGAAGGCGGTATTAAAAAAGACTGGTTTGACGGATCCTGGAGCACTTCATTATCCGCATATCGAATTATAAAGAAAAATGAAACAACATCAGATCCAAGAAATATTCCAAATGCACAGCAATATGTAGTTGTTTTAGGAGAAAAAAGATCACAGGGTTTAGAATTTGATCTTAGAGGAAAAATAGTTGACGGATTAAATCTAATCGCCAATTATGCTTTTACAGAATCTGTTGTTACAGAAGTAAACCCTTTGCTTGCCGGATTAGGAATTGAAAAAGGCGATATTGTGCCCGGTTATGCAAAACACGTTGCAAATGCGTGGCTGAATTATACGGTTGTAAACGGAAAAATTAAAGGTTTTGGCGCTTCTGTTGGCGGAACTTTTATGGACGGCAGACAAACTGATACCTGGAGCGAAGGATTGGAAAAATTACCAAGCTACTTTAAATTAGACGGTGGATTATCATACGAAACAGGAAAAATAAAATTTACAGCAAACGTATTTAATATCCTTGATAAATATTTATACAGCGGTTCTTATTATGCTTCTACAAATGTAAATGCATACTACTGGCAAACAGAACAGCCAAGAAATTTCAGAGTTGGCGTTACGTATAAATTCTAAGAATATTTCTTTAATTTAATCTATAAAAAAGCATGCGGTTTCGCATGCTTTTTATTTTTGTACTATTGCGAATATTGCAGCAGAAGAACATCTTGTTAGAAAATAGATTATATTTACATTTCATATTTTTTATTTTATGGAAGAGAATAAACACGTAACGATCTATGATATTGCTGAGAGATTAAATCTTGCTACATCAACAATTTCAAGGGCTTTAAAGGATCATCATACAATAAGTGATAAAACGATAAAGAAAGTTAAAAAAACTGCTGAAGAAATGGGCTTTGTTCCCAATACTTTAGCCGCAGGTTTACGTGGCAATAAAACCAAAACAATTGGAGTTTTAATTCCAACCGTTACACAGCCGTTTTTGTCATCCTTAATTAGCGGGATCGAAATTACAGCCCAAAAATCAGATTATACAGTAATCATTATGCAATCTCACGATTCATACCATGAAGAAGTAAATATGGCTAAGTCATTGTATAGCAATCGTGTAAGCGGCGTTATTTGTTCATTGGCTATGGAAACTCAGGATACGGCACATTTTCAGCAATTCTCGAATAATAATATTCCGTTGGTATTTGTAGACAGGGTTCCTAAAGATTACAACACCTTTAGAGTCGTAATCGATAACTATTCAGCCGGTTATAAAGCAACAAAACACCTTATAGAACAAGGTTGTATTCGTATTGCACATTTAACTGCCGGATCAGAATTTGGAAATCTTTATAATGAAAGAAAAAGAGGCTATATCGAAGCCTTAAAAGATCATAATTTACCAATAGACGAAGATTTAATCATTAGCCTGAAATCGGTAACGTATGAAGAAGGCGTAAAAGCCAGCAATAAATTATTTGATATGAAACCAATTCCCGACGGTCTTTTTGCTCCGGGAGATATTATTGCCGTAAGCGCCGTTCAGACAGCCAAAAAAAGAGGTATAAAAGTACCCGAAGAAATGGCCGTTATAGGTTTTAATAATGACCCGATTTCTGAAATAATTGACCCAAATATATCTACCATAACGCATCCTGCAGAAAAAATGGGAAAAGCCGCCGCAGAGATTATTATAAAAAACCTGAAATCAGTTACTGATGAAGATGTTAAAGAAATAACATTTTTAAATACAGAGGTTTTGGCGCGTGAATCTTCCGATAAAAAGAAATTTTTGTAAAGATCAATCTCAATTTCTTACCGAATTTAACCGTATAGAAGCACTTTCGTGGTTTTCTACGAGATGTTTATATTTAATTTTGAAAAAAAATCGTCCAAAATTTTTTTCTTAAATAACAAAACTATATTTTTACGCAACCGATTGCAATTGTTGTAATATTTTTAATAATGTATTTTTTAAGATATAATTTTATCAAATGTTTCTGTTTGTGTCTAAATACATGATTAATGCGTAAAATAAAAATATGGAATTATCTGCCTGTAAATTAACCTGTATAAAAATGTCTTTTTTAAGGCTGGTAATCTCGTTTTGTTTTATTTCATTTTCTGCTTCAGCTCAAAAAGATTATAAATTATGGCTTCAATATGAGAAGAAAATAAACGCGAAATTGGTAACAAATTACCTTCAGGATATTCAGGGAATAGTGGCTTTTGGAAATTCAGAAACTTTAAAAATTGGTTTAAATGAATTAGACTTAGGTTTAAATAATATGCTTGGGAATAAAATCTCAATGAAGTCAAAATTAGAAGGAGATAAGAATATCATAATTGGCTCAAAAGAATCGCTGAGTTTAGAAATTCAAAAGGAAATTGGAAATATTGATCAGATAAACGATGAAGGTTTTATTATTAAATCTATTTTGATAAAAAATAAAAAACAAATTGTCATTACAGGAAAAAAAGATATTGGTGTTTTATACGGAATTTATAGTTTTTTGAGATTGGTTCAAAGTGATAAATCCATCAAAAATCTAAATATTGCTGATGCTCCAAAAACAAATATCAGAATCTTAAATCATTGGGATAATTTAGACCGAACTGTCGAACGTGGTTACGCCGGATTTTCGTTATGGAATTGGCAAAAACTGCCGGATTTTATCGATCAGCGTTATATCGATTATGCCCGCGCCAATGCATCAATTGGAATTAACGGAACAGTTTTAACGAATGTAAATGCAAATGCCCTAATCCTGACGCCGCAATATTTAGAAAAAGTCGAAGCTCTGGCCAATGTTTTCAGACCGTACGGAATCAAAGTGTATTTAACCGCTCGTTTTTCGGCACCAATAGAAATTGGAGGTTTAAAAACCGCCGATCCAAAAGATGCAGAAGTCATGAATTGGTGGAAAAATAAAGCAGCAGAAATTTACAAACGAATTCCAGATTTTGGAGGATTTCTTGTAAAAGCAAATTCTGAAGGACAGCCCGGACCACAAAATTACGGCAGAGATCATGTTGATGGCGCCAATATGCTGGCCGATGCCGTTGCACCATTTGGAGGCGTAATTATGTGGCGTGCTTTTGTGTATTCAGAACACGATGCAAACGACAGGGCAAAACAGGCTTACGCCGAATTTGTGCCTTACGACGGAAAATTTAAAGAAAATGTAATCGTTCAGGTAAAAAACGGAGCGATTGATTTTCAGCCTCGCGAACCGTTTCATCCCATGTTTGGAGCAATGCCAAAAACGCCTTTAATGATAGAATTTCAAATCACACAGGAATATTTGGGTTTTAGTACACATTTGGTTTTTCTGCCCAAATTATTTCAGGAAGTTTTAGCATCAGATACCTATCAAAAAGGAGAAGGTACAACGGTTGCCAAAGTTATCGACGGTACTTTAAACAAAACAAAACTTACCGGAATTGCAGGTGTTTCGAATATAGGAAATGATTTAAACTGGACAGGACATCCTTTTGCACAGGCAAATTGGTACGGCTTTGGAAGATTGGCGTGGAATCCTTATTTAGATGCAGAAACAATTGCCGATGAATGGCTGCGATGTACATTTTCGAACAATGAAAATTTTGTGAAACCAGTGGCAGCAATGATGATTGAATCGCGAGAAGCCGTTGTTAACTATATGACGCCTTTGGGATTACATCATATTATGGATACAGGTCATCATTATGGTCCGGGTCCGTGGGTTTCAAATTTATCAAGACCGGAATGGAATCCCGTGTATTATCATAAAGCGGATAAAAACGGAATAGGTTTCGACCGATCAAAAACCGGAACAAATGCCACAGCGCAATATGCTCCGGAAATAGAAAAAACTTTTGACAATTTAGAAACCTGTCCGGAAAATGAATTATTATGGTTTCATCACGTTTCATGGGATTATAAATTAAAAAATGGGCAAACGCTTTGGAATGGTCTGGCATTGAAATATCAGGAAGGCGTAAATCAGGTTGCAGCAATGCAAAACATTTGGAATAAAACCCATAAGTATGTTGATGATGAGCGTTTTAAAGAAGTTCAGATGTTATTAGAAATTCAGTATAAAGAAGCAAAATGGTGGCGGGATGCATGTTTGCTATATTTTCAGCAATATTCAGAAAAGGAATTACCTTTAGGCGTTGAAAAATCAACACAGTCTTTAGACTATTTTAAATCATTAAAATTTCCTTTTGCACCGGGAAATTAATATTCAAATTAAGAAAATATGAGCACAAAAACAGCAATTGTAACCGGAGGAAATTCGGGATTAGGTTTTGCAACAGCAAAAAAACTATGCGATAACGGCATCAAAACCTATATAATTGGAAGATCAAAAGAAAAAACAGAAGACGCCTGCAAAGAAATTGGACCAAATGCAATTCCGGTTTTATATGACCTGAATGATATTGCAGGAATTCCCGCAATGATTGAAAATATTGTAAAAAATAATCCAATCGATATTTTAGTCAACAATGCCGGAATCAATCTAAAAAAAGAGTTTGCAGACGTAACCGATGAAGATTTTTTATCTGTAATTCATACCAATCTTTTAAGCGTTTTTGCCGTGAGCAGAGAAGTTGTTAAAAACATGAAAACAAATGCCGGCGGAAGTATTGTAAACATCAGTTCGATGGCATCGCAATACGGAATCCCAAAAGTAATTGCCTATTCAGCAAGTAAAGGCGCGATCGAATCAATGACCAGAGCCATGGCGACAGAATTGGCGCCGTTTGGCATTCGTGTAAACTGTATTGCGCCCGGATTTATTAAAACAAAAATGTCGTCTGCGGCACTTGATAATGATCCTGAACGAAAAAATAAAGTCTTAGGAAGAACACCAATGGGCTTTTTAGGCGAACCATCAGACATTGCAGATGCTGTTTATTATTTCGCTTTAAACGAATCGAAATATACAACCGGAACCGTTTTACCCGTTGATGGCGGAAATAGTATTGGGTTTTAATCAACGAAAGGTTAGAGTAGTTTCAAAGATTCAAAGTTTCAAAGTTTCAAAGATTCAAAGTTTCAAAGTTTCAAAGATTCAAAGATTCAAAGTTTCAAAGTTTCAAAGATTCAAAGTTTCAAAGATTCAAAGTTTCAAAGATTAAAAAATCTGCTCAATCTGCTCAATCTGCGAGAAATAATGACACAGATTTAGCTATAAACAGTTAGTATTATGATAAAAATGCAGCAAACCATGCGTTGGTTCGGACCAAATGATACTGTAAGTCTGATCGATATAAAACAAGCCGGCGCAACCGCAATTGTAACCGCTTTGCATCAAATTCCTGTTGGAGAAATCTGGACAATTACAGACATAAAAGAAAGACAGGAAATTATTCGAAATTACGGTTTGGAATGGACGGTCGTAGAAAGTTTGCCCGTTCATGAAGAAATAAAAAGAGCTTCGGGAAACTATTTGCAATACATTGAAAACTATAAAATCAGCATTAAAAACCTTGCTGATTGTGGTATTAAAATCATCACGTATAATTTTATGCCCATTTTGGATTGGGTTCGAACCAATCATAATTTTATTAATGAAGACGGAAGTAAAGCTTTATTATACAATCAGGAAGCGTTTACTTATTTTGATGTTTTCCTGCTAAAACGACCAAATGCAGAAAACGATTATTCTGAAGCAGAAAAAGAAAATGCTTTGCGATTTGGCAGCAAACTAAATGAAGATGAAAAAGCCTTACTATTTAAAAATGTTCTTTTAGGATTACCGGGAAGTAAAATCAATTTTACGGCAGAACAAATTCTTTCATTATTAGATAATTACGCCAATATTGATAATGAAAAATTAAGAGAAAACCTGATTTGTTTTTTATCAGAAGTCGCTCCGGTTGCTGAAAAAAATGATGTGAAATTAGCGATTCATCCTGACGATCCGCCGTTTTCGGTTTTAGGATTGCCCAGAATTGTTTCGACAGAAAATGATATCAAAGCGATTTTTGATGCCGTGCCTTTCAACTCAAACGGATTGTGTTATTGCACAGGTTCTTTGGGTGCAAATCCTGAAAATAATCTGGAACGAATTATTGATGATTTCGGAGAAAGAATTCACTTTTTACACCTTAGAAATACTTTCCGCGAAAGCGAAACTATTTTCAGAGAATCAGAACATTTAAACGGCGACACAAAAATGGAAGTTATTGTAGAAAAATTACTGTTGTTAATGAATAAAAGAAAAGTGAGTTTGCCAATGCGTCCGGATCATGGTTTTTTGCATGCCGTTGATGAAAAAACAGAAACATATCCGGGTTATTCTTTAGTGGGAAGATTAAAAGGTCTTGCAGAATTAAGAGGTTTGGAAATGGGAATTGCTTATAAATTGAGTCAGTAAATTGAGATGATTTGATTAGACCTGGTCTCGGTTAACTATAATTCTATGTATTTAAAAATAAAAATATCGTATTTGATTTTATCGCTTTTTCTTCTCGGATTAAGCACAAAATCCTATGCAATAAATGGAGAAAAATATATAGTAAATAAGGCTTCTGCCGAAAATTTCCCTTTGGCTTCAAAAGGAAAAATCGCTTCAATTTTAATAAGTGAAAATGATTTTGCGGGAGTTTTACGCGTTGCGGGACATTTAGAAAATGACCTTTTTAAAGTCACAAATTTACATCCGAAAAGAATAAATAAAATCTCCGAAGCCACTGATTATGTTGTAATTATTGGAACACTTGGAAAAAGCGAAATTATAGATCAATTCGTAAAAGAAGGAAAAATTGATGCGAATCAGTTACAAGGAAAATGGGAGAAATTCATTACTCAAATTGTTGATAATCCTGCAAAAGGAATTAAAAAAGCGTTGGTCATTGCCGGTTCTGATAAAAGAGGAACCATTTACGGAATGTATGATTTATCAAACCAAATAGGGATTTCTCCGTGGTATTTTTGGGCAGATGTTCCCGTTCAAAAACAAGCTGAATTACATGTTTTACCCGGAATTCATTCTAATGGTGAACCAAAAGTAAAATACAGAGGCATATTTATAAACGATGAAGCTCCGGCGTTATCGGGCTGGGCTTTTGAGAATTATGGCGGATTTAACGCAAAATTCTACGATAAAGTTTTTGAATTGATTTTGCGAATGAAAGGTAATTATTTATGGCCATCAATGTGGGGAAGAATGTTTTATGTGGATGATCCCCAAAATGCTGTTTTGGCGGATGAATACGGAATTGTGATGGGAACTTCGCATCACGAACCTTTAACGCGCGCGCATGCAGAATGGGGTAAATCAAACGGAAAATGGGATTTTAATACCAATTCTGAAAACCTGATTTCGTTTTGGAAAGAAGGAATGAAACGAATGGGAAATACCGAAACCATTGTAACTGTTGGAATGCGCGGCGATGGCGACGAACCAATGACGCAGGGAACGGCGATTGATTTACTGGAAAACATTGTAAAAAAGCAAAGAGAAATCATTGCAGAAACAACCAAAAAACCAATTGAAGAAACGCCGCAAATGTGGGCACTTTACAAAGAAGTTCAGGATTATTATGATAAAGGAATGCGTGTTCCTGATGATATTACACTTTTATTATGCGATGATAATTGGGGCAATATCAGGAAATTGCCGGAACTCGGCGCGAAGCCCAGAAAGGGCGGTTACGGCATTTATTACCATTTTGATTATGTTGGCGGACCTCGAAATTATAAATGGATTAACACCAACCAAATCGAAAGAACCTGGGAACAAATGGATTTGGCGTATCAATATGGCGTTGACAAAATTTGGATTGTAAATGTGGGTGACATAAAACCAATGGAATTTCCAACTGAGTTTTTTCTTGACATGGCGTGGAATCCTGAAAAATTCAATGCCGGAAATTTAGACGAATATTATACACAATGGGCAAAGGAAAATTTTGGAAATCAAAACATTGAAGAAATTGGCGAAATTTTAAAATTATACACCAAATACAATTCAAGAAGAAAACCCGAATTATTAGATTCTAAAACCTACAGCATTACCAATTATAACGAAGCTGAAAATGTTGTAAGTGATTATAAAAAACTGGTTGAAAAAGCCAATTCTATTAATAAAAAACTGAAACCGGAATACAAAGATGCTTTTTATCAATTGGTTTTATTTCCGGTTTTGGCAAGTGCAAACTTAAATGAATTGTATGTGGCAACGGCAAAAAATCAGTTGTATGCAAAACAGGGAAGAGCTTCTGCAAATGATTATGCAAAAGAAGTAAAAGCGTTATTTCTGAAAGACAGTTTGCTGACAAATTATTTCCATACAAAAATGGCAAAAGGCAAATGGAATCATATGATGGCGCAAACACACATTGGTTATACATCTTGGCAGGAACCAAAAAACAATGTAATTCCGGAAACGAAAACGATCGAATTACCCAATAAATCAGAAGCCAGAATTGCTATTGAAGGCTCTGAAGAGTATAAAGTGGCATTAAAAATAGATAATGTTGATGAGAGTAAAATTCAGGGATTTGTTGAAAATAACGGTTATATTTCTATCGAAGCTCAAAATTATTCCAAAGCAAGAAACTCTGATTCAGTAAAATGGACAACGATTTCGAATTTAGGACGAACAGGATCGGGAGTAACATTAAAACCATCAAACATTCAGCCCATTAACATTACTAAAAATTCACCAAGATTAGAATATAACGTTCATTTTTTTAGTAAGGGAAATGTAAAAGTTCATGCTTATTTTTCGCCAACGATTAATTTCACTGTTCGTGACGGCTTAAAATACGGTATTGGTTTTGATAACGAAAAGTCTCAAATAATCAATTTCAATCAGGATAATTCAGAGAAAAACTGGGAAGATTCAGTTGCTAATAATATCAAAATTATAACTTCTTCGCACATTATCGAAAATACAGGAAATCATGTTCTTAAAATTTACGGAATTGATGCTGCTTTGGTGCTTCAAAAAATTGTAATTGAAGCGCAAGACGGTAAAATATTAAAAACTTATTTAGGTCCGCCGGAGAGTTTTAGAAAAGAATAATTCGTATTGTTTTGTCATTCCGAGGGACGAGGAATCACATTTGGGATTCGACAAAGATTGGCGATTTTGCATGCGGAGTTTCTGGTGTGATTTCTCCCTTCGGTCGAAATGACAAACGGTGTGATTAGATAATAAAAACTATTGACTATTAACCAAAAAACTAAAAAAAATGAAATTAATTAACCCTTATTTGCTTGCCATAACAACAATGTTTGTTATGAGCTGCACTTCAAAAAAAGAAGTTTCTTCGCTGAAGGATTCTTATAAAAACGATTTTTATATAGGAACGGCTTTAAGCGCGGATCAAATTGAAGAAAAAGATGCAAAAGTTGATTCGTTGATACGAAAAGAATTTAATGCAATTACATCTGAAAACATCATGAAGTCGATGTTTATTCATCCTCAAAAAGACAAATATGATTTTACGCTAAGTGATAAATATGTGGCTTATGGCGAAAAAAATAAAATGCTTATTCACGGTCATACTTTGATCTGGCACAGCCAATTAGCGCCTTGGATGGAGCAAATTAAAGACAGTACTGAAATGAAAGCTTTTATGAAAGATCATATCACGACAATTGTTTCAAAATACAAAGGCAGAATTAATTCGTGGGATGTTGTAAATGAGGCTTTAAACGATGACGGAACGTTAAGGAAATCCGTTTTTTCAAATACACTTGGCGAGAATTTTCTGGTTGATGCATTTAAATTAGCGGCAGCGGCAGACCCAAAAGTAGATTTATATTATAACGATTATAATCTCGAAGATCCTGCAAAAAGAGAAGGCGCTATTAATTTGGTTAAAAAAATTAAAGCAGCCGGAGGAAAAGTGGACGGTATTGGAAGTCAGGCACATTGGAAATTGAATAGTCCAAGTTTAGAAGAAATAGAAAAAACAATTCTGGATTTTTCTGCGCTTGGCGTTAAGGTTGCTTTTACCGAATTGGATATTACCGTTTTACCAAATCCATGGGATTTGAAAGGTGCAGATGTAAACCAAAAGTTTGAGGGAAATCCTAAAATGAATCCGTATCCTGAGAAACTTCCGGATTCTATTCAGGATAAACTGGCGCAGCGTTATGCAGACATTTTTAAATTATTATTGAAACATAAAGACAAAATAAGCCGCGTCACTTTTTGGGGCGTTTATGATGGACAATCTTGGCTAAATGACTGGCCAATAAAAGGCAGAACTAATTATCCGTTATTGTTTGATGCTAAATTAGCGCATAAAAAAGCATATGATGCCGTGCTTAATTTAAAAGAATCAAAAGAGTAATTTATTTTGATATTCAGTAAATACTTGCAATCGGTTGTTTTTAAATTTATTATTGAAATAAAGCAAAGTAAATTTGCATAATATCTTTTTTTATTTAATTTTACACAACCGATTGTTTTGCTTTCCTGCAAGGTTTTTATAACCTTGTAGGTATGACTTTTAAAATTAAAAATACGTTAGAAATTAGAATATATAATACGCGAATTAAAACCTACAAGGTTTTGAAAACCTTGCAGGAAAACTAACTAACCAAAAAATAACCACACAAAGAATGAATTACATTTCACAAAAATTATCCATTAAGGAAAAAATAGGCTACAGTCTTGGCGATTTGGCGGCAAATTTGGTTTTCCAGACATTAATGACGTATCTGGCTTATTTTTACACTGATATTTATGGATTGTCTCCCACGGATTCATCTATCATTATGCTTGTTGTGGGCTTAATTGCTGCTTTTGTTTTTAATCCAATTATTGGTGTTTTGGCAGACAGAACGATTACAAAATGGGGAAAATTCAGACCGTGGATATTAATTACTGCAATACCATTGGGCGCGATTGCTTTATTAGCCTTTACAACGCCAAATTTCTCTTATCACGGAAAAGTAATTTATGCCGTAGTAACCTATACTTTATTGTTGCTTTTTTATGCCAGTAATAATTTGCCATATTCTGCTTTAAGCGGAGTGATTACGGGCGATATGCGCGAGCGAAACAGTATGTCGGCTTATCGTTTTGTGGCTGTTATGTTTGCGCAGTTTTTTGTTCAGGTATTTATGCTTGGCATCATTAAAAGTGCCGGAAATGGCGATAAAGCTATTGGTATCGAAAAGGTTATGACTGTTTTGGCAATCATTGGAACCATCATGCTATTAATCACATTTTTGACGACAAAAGAGCGTATTATTCCAAAACCGGAACAAAAATCGAGCATTAAAGAAGATTTAACCGATTTGATGAAAAACAAACCCTGGGTAATTATGCTGAGTCTTACTACGCTGGTATTCATTACGTTGGCAATGAAAGGTGGCTCTTATGTGTATTATTTTGAAAATTATGTAGACAAAGAACAATTGACCATTTTTATACAGCCTATTCTAGAAGTATTGTCTGCTTTAAAATTGAATTATTTTGGAAATGATCCTGTTTCTGCAGGTTTCGGATTGTTTAATGCGGGCGGAATTATCTTTATGATTGTTGGAATTACGTTGTCTAAAAGTCTGGCTGATAAATACGGAAAACGAAATATATTCGCCTTGTTTTTATTCATTTCCACGTTGTTTATTATCGCCTTTTATTTCTTTCCGGCAAACGCAATCAGTTTTATATTCTTTTCGCAAATTCTGCATGGATTTTTCTACGGAATAACGATTCCGCTTTTGTGGGCGATGATTGCAGATGTTGCAGATTATTCGGAATGGTTGAATAATCGCCGTGCAACCGCCATTATTTTTTCTGCCATGATGGTTGGTTTAAAAGCCGGTTTAAGTATTGGCGGCGCTTTAACCACTTCATTTTTAGGTTATTTTCATTATGTGCCAAATGCGGGACATCAAACCGATGTTGCTATAAACGGAATCAAGTTATTGGTAAGCATTTTTCCTGCGATACCTTTTTTAATTGGAGTTGCTTTATTGTTTTTCTACAAAATCAATAAAAAAATGGAAGTGCAAATCGAGGCTGATTTAAAAGAAAGACGAGTTTAATTATTTATTATAAAACAAAAATACCACTATGCCTGAAGATAGTATTGAAGAAATTAATTTCGAGCAAATTAATAAAAAAGCCATTTCACAACCGTTGGTTTCACATATTTATACGGCAGATCCGTCGGCGCATGTTTTTAATGGTAAAATTTATATTTATCCCTCACATGACATTGATGCCGGGATTCCGTTTAACGACAATGGAGATCATTTTGGTATGGAAGATTATCATGTGTTTTCGATGGAAAATATTAACGCTGAAACAGTTGACAATGGTGTTGCCTTGCATGTTGACGATGTAGCTTGGGCAGAAAAGCAAATGTGGGCGCCGGATGCAGCGTGCAAAAACGGAAAGTTTTATTTGTATTTTCCGGCGAAACGTGCCAACGGAATTTTCCAGATTGGGGTTGCTGTAAGTGATTCTCCAATTGGTCCTTTTTTACCACAACCCGAAGCGATTAAAGGAAGTTATAGTATTGATCCTGCCGTTTTTGAAGACACAGATGGAAAGCATTATATTTATTTTGGCGGAATTTGGGGCGGACAGCTTCAAAAATACAGAAATAATAAATTTGATGAAGATCATGAAGAACCATTTGGCAGCGAACCTGCTTTAGGACCCATCGTAGCTTTGCTTCGCGATGATATGCTAGAGTTTGCAGAAGATCCGAAAGAGATCAAAATTCTGGATGAAAACGGAGCGGTTTTGCTTGCCGGAGATAATGACCGTCGTTTTTTTGAAGCTTCATGGGTTCATAAATACAACGGAAAATATTATTTCTCGTATTCTACGGGCGATACACATTTTATTTGCTACGCAATTGGCGATAATCCGTATGGACCATTTACATATCAGGGGCGAATTTTGAATCCTGTTGTGGGCTGGACATCGCATCATTCTATTTGCAAAGTTGATGATGAATGGTATTTGTTTTATCACGATTCGAGTTTGTCAAAAGGGGTAACGCATTTGCGAAGCATGAAAGTGACCAAAATTGATTATCTGGAAGATGGTTCTATCATTACAATAGATCCTTACGGCATCAGAAGATTGGCAGATTAAGTTTGTTATGGAAGGAATAAGTAATATGTTTAAATTTATTTTTCTATGGAAAAGGGAGATGAAAAAGTTAGGAATGTTGCCAGACAATATATTACAAATAAAATAGAAATTGATTGTGTAATATTCAATTTTGAAAACAATAGCCTTAAAGTTTTGTTGGTAAAACAGCAAGATAATGAAGGAGTTATAACTTGGGGATTAGCCAATGATTATATTAAAAAAGGCGAAACGATTTGGAGCACAGCGCATAATATTCTGAAAAATTATACGGGCGGCGATAACTTTTTCCTCGAGCAGTTAAAAGCGTTTAGTTATCAGTCTTCATCGTCGCTGCAGGAGGATATTTCGATTGCTTATTATGCTTTGGTAAAACGGGATCACAATAAAAATGATTTATTTAATGCGGATGTAAAGTGGATTTCTATTCATGAAATTGCAGATTTAAACGACAAGCATAAGGTAATATTAGACTTTAGCCTGAAAGAATTACGCAGCAATATTTGCAAAAGCGCCATTGGTTTTAATTTATTGCCGGAGAAATTTACTTTGTTGCAGGTTATAAATCTTTATGAGGAGATTTTGGGAATTGAAATCAACAAATCGAATTTTAGAAGAAAGTTATTGCAAACGGGAATTGTACATGATTCTAACGAAAAAGAAGAAGATGTTTCGCACAGAGCGGCAAGGTTTTACAGTTTGAATTTGCAAAGTCATGAAATGTTATCGCACAGGGAAATCAACTTTAATTTTTAAAGAAGTTATGAAAAACAATGTTTTGTCTGAGATCATTTTTTAACACATAGAAACATAGTTTTTAGGTGCTTTAAAAAAGGCGTTTCACTTATTTTGAACAAACATAGCTTGCTATGTGTAAGAAACGTGTTTATTTTTATGCTCTTTTTGTATTCATAAAATCTATGTTTCTATGTGTTTAATTGCGTTATAAATTGCACATAATTTGTTTAGAAATGATTTTTTTATAAAAGTCAAATAGCTATTTTAGCATACCAGAACAGAACGGAACAGTATGCTAAACGAAGAACAGGAAAAATTTGTATTTGTTATAAATCACGATAGTGATATCCCGAAATACCAGCAGTTGGTAAACGGGATAAATAATGCCATTGCCGAGAATATTTTGCAAAAGGGAGATTTGCTTCCGTCTGTAAATAGTATTTGCAAAACGAATCAGCTATCGAGAGATACGGTTTTTAAGGCGTATTCGATTTTAAAGGATCAGCAAACAATTGATTCTGTGCCAAATAAAGGATATTATGTATCTGGAGAAACGAGAAAAGTGCTTTTGGTTTTGGATACTTTTAAGGCGTATAAGGAGGTTTTGTATCATTCGTTTGTGAATAATTTGCCGGATAATATGATTACGGATGTGCAGTTTCATCATTATAATATTGATGTTTTTAAAACAATCATTAATAATAGTGTTGGCAAATATTATAAATATGTGGTTATGAATTTCGATCATAAGGAGGTATCGCCAACATTAGCAGCGATTTCGAATGATAAACTGCTTTTGATCGATTGGAATATTCATTCGAAAAAAGAGAATAATTATGTTTTTCAGGATTTTGGAAAAGCGTTTTACAGTTCATTGAAAGATGCGGTTGATTTGTTTAAAAAGTATAAAAGCATACAATTTGTTTATCCAGATTATACGAATCATCCCAAGGAAACGCTGGACTATTTTAAAAAGTTTTGTGCTGATTTTAATTTTAAAAAGGAAATTATTACGGATGCAAAAAAGTTTAATATTGAAAAAGGAATTGCTTATATCAGCATTAGTGACAGGATTTTAGGTCATTTTTTGGAGCAATGCAAAGAGAGGGATTTGGAGCCTGGAAAAGACGTTGGTTTTTTGTCGTATAACGAAACGCCAATGAAGAAATTTATATACAAAGGAATTTCGGTCGTTTCGACTGATTTTAGAGAATTAGGAACAAAAGCAGCAGCATTTATCACGCACGATGAAGTAGTTCAGTGTTATGTGCCAACAAATTTAATTTTAAGAGAATCATTATAAGTTATGTATTATATAGGATATGATATTGGAAGTTCGTCTGTAAAAGTGGCTTTGGTCGAAGCGGAAACAGGGAAAAAAATAATCGTTTTGCACGAACCGCAAAACGAAATGGAAATTGTTGCGCTTCATTCTGACTGGGCAGAACAGGATCCTGAAATTTGGTGGCAGCACATTTGTACGGCTACAAAAAGAGCGATTCGCGAAGCTAATATCGAAGCTTCAAAAATTGCGGGAATTGGTATTTCGTACCAAATGCACGGTTTGGTTATTGTGGATAAAAACGGCGATGCGCTGCGCAATTCGATTATTTGGTGCGACAGTCGTGCGGTTGAAATTGGCAATAAAGCTTTCGCCGAAATTGGTGAAGCAAAATGTATGGAGCATTTACTGAATTCTCCGGGAAATTTTACGGCTTCAAAATTAAAATGGGTGAAGGAAAACGAACCTGAAATTTACAATCAGATTTACAAATACATGCTGCCGGGAGATTATATCGCGTATAAATTGACGGGAGATATTACGACAACAAAAAACGGCTTATCTGAAGGAATGCTTTGGGATTATAAAGAAAACAAGGTTGCCAATTGGTTGTTAGATTACTACGGAATCGACCAATCTTTAACGCCAACTATTGTCGAAAATTTTACCAATCAGGGAATATTAAACGAAAAAGGGGCGAAAGAATCGGGACTTCCGGTTGGGATTCCGGTAGTTTACAGAGCCGGAGATCAGCCTAATAATGCGTTGGCTTTAAATGTTTTAAATCCGGGAGAAGTGGCTGCAACGGGCGGAACTTCGGGCGTATTTTATGCGGTGAGCGAAATGTCTTCGGGAAAAAGTACACGAGTAAACAATTTTGTACATGTTAATTATGAAGAAAAATTGCCACGCGTTGGTAAACTTTTAAATATAAACGGCGCAGGAATTCAGTATCGCTGGCTGCGTAATAATATGGGCGATGAAACGTATGAATCGATGAATAGAAAGGCTTCAAAAATTGATGTTGGCTCAGAAGGTGTTGTTGTGATTCCGTTTGGGAATGGGGCAGAGCGTATGTTCAACAATAAAAATATCGGAACACATTTTTTAAATCTCAACTTAAATATTCATAACAGTTCGCATTTATTTCGAGCTTCATTAGAAGGAATTGCTTTTTCGTTTGTATACGGAATGGAATGTTTAAAGGATGATAATGCGACGATTAACGTGATTAGAGCCGGAAATGATAATTTATTTCGTTCGGAGATTTTCTCAAATACGGTGGCAACTTTAATTGGTCATGAAATCGAAATTTATAATACAACGGGCGCAGTAGGAGCGGCGAGAGCTGTTGGTTTAAAAGATGGCGATTATAATAAATTTGGTTCGAGTATTACTACCAACGATCACGTTATGACTTTTTTACCGCTTAAAAATGCGGCGCCATACGAAAAGGCATATCAAAAATGGAAACAGGAATTAGAATTAATATTAACACATAAATAATAGAAAAATGATAGTTTTAGGAAATAAAGAATACTATAAAGGCATAGGTCAGATTAAATTTGAAGGAAAGGAATCGGATAATCCGCTGGCTTTTAAATACTATAATCCGGAGCAGGTTGTGGCGGGAAAAACAATGCGCGAACATTTTAGATTTGCTATTGCATACTGGCACACGTTCTGTGGACAAGGAAGTGATCCGTTTGGTCCGGGAACACAAAAATTTGCATGGGATCAGTCTTCAGATCCAATTCAGGCGGCGAAAGATAAAGCGGATGCTGCTTTTGAATTTATCAGTAAAATGGGTTTTGATTATTTCTGTTTTCATGATTATGATTTAATTGCCGAAGGACCAACTTTTGCAGAATCTGAAAAACGTCTGGTTACGATTACTGAATATCTAAAACAGAAAAAAGCAGAGTCGGGAATTAAATTGCTTTGGGGAACTTCTAACTGTTTTTCAAACCCAAGATTCATGAACGGTGCGGCTACAAATCCTGATTTTAATGTTGTGGCAAGAGCGGGCGGACAAGTAAAATTGGCGCTTGACGCAACAATTGCCTTAGATGGTGAAAACTATGTTTTTTGGGGTGGTCGTGAAGGTTATATGTCTTTGTTAAATACGGATATGGGCAGAGAATTAGACCACATGGCGCAGTTTTTAACGATGTCGAGAGATTATGCAAGATCGCAGGGATTTAAAGGAACTTTCTTTATCGAGCCAAAACCAATGGAACCATCAAAACACCAATACGATTTTGATTCTGCAACAGCAATTGGGTTTTTACGTGAATATGGTTTAGATAAAGATTTCAAAATTAATATTGAGGTAAACCATGCAACTTTAGCTCAGCATACTTTTCAGCATGAACTTGAAGTGGCTGCAAAAGCAGGAATGTTAGGAAGTATTGATGCCAATAGGGGCGATTATCAAAATGGTTGGGATACAGACCAATTTCCAAACAATATTCAGGAAACGACAGAAGCGATGCTTGTGTTTTTAAAAGCGGGCGGATTACAAGGCGGCGGAGTAAACTTTGACGCAAAAATTAGAAGAAATTCTACTGATCTTGAAGATGTTTTTCTGGCGCATATTGGCGGAGCGGATACTTTTGCAAGAGCTTTATTGACGGCTGATAAAATTATTACTTCTTCTCCGTATGAGAAATTAAGAAAAGAAAGATACAGTTCTTTCGATTCAGGAAAAGGGAAAGATTTCGCCGATGGAAAATTGAACTTAAAAGATTTGTATGCAATAGCAAACGAAAATGGTGAGTTAAATCTTCAAAGCGGGAAACAGGAATTGTTTGAAAATATTATCAATCAGTATATTTAATAATTGAAATGTGATAGCCGTATAACGTTATCATATTTATATTGTGATTATGACTTAAATTTAAAAAATAGATTGAAGGTTTAGTTGCTATTTTTTTTATTATGAAGTTTTAAATCACAAAAAACCACCAACCTTAAAACCAAAAAAACATGAAATTTTTTATTGATACCGCCAATTTAGAAGACATTAAAGAAGCTCAGGCTCTGGGTGTTCTGGATGGCGTAACCACGAATCCGTCTTTAATGGCAAAAGAAGGGATTTCGGGAAAACAGAATATTCTTCAGCATTATCTGGACATTTGCAATATTGTCGATGGCGATGTTTCGGCAGAAGTTATCTCAACCGACTTTGACGGAATGATTAGGGAAGGAAATGAATTAGCAGCTTTGCATCCGCAAATTGTGGTGAAATTGCCAATGATTGAAGCCGGAATTAAAGCCTGCAAATATTTTTCTTCTAAAGGAATCAGAACTAATGTTACTTTGGTATTTTCTGCAGGACAAGCACTTTTGGCAGCAAAAGCAGGTGCTACTTATGTTTCTCCGTTTTTAGGAAGACTTGATGATGTTTCAACAGATGGTATGCATTTGATTGCCGAAATAAGGGAGATTTATGATAATTATGATTATCAAACACAGATACTTTCTGCTTCGGTAAGGCATACAATGCATATCGTAAACTGTGCAAAAGTTGGATCTGATGTTATGACGGGACCACTATCTGCCATTAAAGGATTATTAAAACATCCGTTAACGGATATTGGTTTGAAACAATTTGTTGAAGATGCTAAGAAAATGAATTTGTAGCATTATTGATTTGAGATTGTTAATTTTTATACACATTTTCTACCAATATCTTTCTACCAATATTTAACTCCTAAAGGAGTAATCCGTAAGGGGGAATATTGGTTTTGCTACCAATATTTAACTCCTAAAGGAGTATATCGTAGAGGTTTAATATTGAATTTTTATACCAACGTTTAATTTCTAAAGAAATACCTCGGAGAGGTTTAATGTTGGTAGAAAAAAAAGTTTATAATAAAAAAAATGTCCCGTAGGGACTATACATTTACATAATGGCTGCAAATTGATTTTTTAATATTTTAATGTGAAATTAAATATTAAAAATGAACCTTTATAAAAACTCCTTTCAATTGAATTTGAAGGGAGTTTTTTGCTTTTTACAGCAACCGATTGCTTGTTTGCACTGTTTTTTAAAGAGTTATAAGTTTTGAGCCTAAAATATTGTTATTGAATACGGTAAAACGCTTATTCTTTTCCTTTACTTCATGTTTTGCGTGTTTTTTGAATTGTTTTTTTGTAATTCAATTTTGATTAAAATGACTTTATTTTTAAAAATAAATCGATTTTGAATTTTTATGTTTTTTTTAAGTTTTTGGAGTAAATGATTTATTATCTCTAACGTTTTCGTAACCGAGATTCGTTATTTTACGAAATTTTTAGTTTTTTATATTTATAAATACATATTGCATTTTTTTTGATTACTATTTTTTAATAATTCGAAAAAAAAATTAACGCAACCGATTGTGTGTTATTGTTTTTTATATATATTTGTTTGAATAAAGTACAACTCGCGAATTGATTTTTCTATTTTATAAAATAGCTTGTTGTTCACTAAATAAAAAAACTAACTAAACCATACTTATTAACTATTAAACCAATTATTTATGACTAACTTTTTAATTACTAAAAGCAAATCAAAATACTTTAAAAATTTGGGTTATCTGATCCTTATGCTGGTATTTTCTGCTGCGGTACATGCCCAGACAACTGTTTCAGGAACAGTTTCAGATAGTAACGGACCGATACCAGGAGTAAATATTATTGTAAAAGGAACAAATACCACCACTGCAACCAATTTCGACGGAACATTTACCATTAAATCTCCAAATGCAAACGGGATTTTGGTATTTAGTTTTATTGGCTACAAAACCAAAGAAGTTGCAATAAACGGCAAAATACAAGTTGATGCTGTTCTTGAAGAAGACTTAAACGACTTAAAAGAAGTTGTTGTAGTAGGTTACGGCACCATGAAAAGAGGAGATTTAACAGGTGCAGTTTCTACCGTAACAAGTGCTGCGGTAACACAATCTGTGGCAACCACTATAGATCAGGTTTTACAAGGGCGTGCTGCCGGAGTGCAAATTCAGTCAAACAGCGGTGCGCCGGGTGCAAGTTCGTCAATTCGTATTCGTGGTATCAGTTCATTAAACGGTTCGAATGAGCCCATTTTTGTAATCGACGGTGTTATTATCGACGGGTCAACAAGTTCTGTAAACACAAATCCGCTGGCAAATATTAATCCCGCCGATATTGTTTCTATGGATGTTTTAAAAGATGCTTCGGCAACGGCTATTTACGGTTCAAGAGCCGCAAATGGTGTGATTATGATTACAACGAAACGTGGAAAAAAAGGTGATCTTTCTTTAAATTTTGACAGTTATGTGGGTTGGCAGGAAATTCCTAAACACCTCGATTTGCTGAATCTTAGAGAATACGGAACATTAAAAAACACCCGTTCTGATCTTGGAATCGTACAGCGTGATAATACGTTTATTCGCCCTGATTTATTGGGTGAAGGAACTGATTGGCAAAAAGAATTATTTACTACGGCATTAATGCAGAGTTATAATTTATCAGCTTCCGGAGGTTCAGATACCACTACTTATGCAATGGGAATTGGGTATTTAGATCAGGAAGGTATTGCGATAGGATCTGGATTTGATCGTTTTAATCTTAGAGGTGTTGTCGATTCGCAGGTAAAAAGTTTTTTGAAAGTTGGAGTAAATTTTGCGCTTAGTCAAACCAATCAAAAAACAACGGTTACGGATGAGTCTTTAATTTTAACGGCTTTAAAGCAAACGCCAAACGTGGCTGTTCGTAATGCAGACGGTACTTTTGACGGACCGGATACGACAGAATTCGTTCAAAATAATCCGATTGGTTTAGCTTCTATCAAAGACAATCATAGTGAAAATTACGGCATGAGAGCCAATACGTATGCCGAAATTAGCTTTACAAAAGACCTTAAATTTAAAACACAATATTCGCTGGATTATGGTTTTGTAAACAATTACACGTTTAGCCCGTCTTATACTTTTGGTGCACTTGTAAATGATGTTAGAGAAGGTACAAGAACAAAATCAAACAGTAAATACTGGAACTGGAATAATGTTTTAACGTACAATAAAAACTTTGGCAAACATACTATTAACGCTATGCTTGGTGAAGAAATGCAGGAATCAAACTGGGAAAATCTTTATGGATACAGATCTGGATATTTAACAAACGGAGCAACAGATTTAAATGCCGGAGATGCTACAACGGCAAGAAACTCAAACGCAAGTAACACAAGCGCTATTAGTTCTTATTTTGGAAGATTGTTTTATTCGTTCAATGATAAATATTTACTGACTGCCACTTTAAGGAGAGACGGTTCTTCAAAATTTGCTGAAGATAATCGTTGGGGATGGTTTCCATCGGCGGCTTTGGCTTGGAAAATTTCTAATGAAAATTTCTTAAAAGACAATGCGGTTATCAACAACTTAAAATTGCGTTTAGGCTGGGGAGCAGTTGGTAATCAAAATGTACCAAACTATGCATATACATCAACTTACAATGCTTCTGCAACCAATTGGGGTACAGGTTTATTGGCAGCAAATACAGCAAATCAGGACTTGCAATGGGAAACTACATATTCTAGTAATGCAGGTTTAGACATTAGCCTTTTCAATAACAGAGTTGAACTTGTTGCTGATGTTTATTACAAAAAAACAAAGAATTTATTATTGGCATTACCGCTTCCGGCTTATGTAGGAACGACAGGGCAGGGTTCTACAACTGCACCGTGGGTAAACATTGGATCTCTTGAAAATAAAGGAGTTGAGTTTACCCTGAATACTTTAAACATGCAGAGAAACAATTTTACATGGAAATCTAATATTGTTTTCTCAATGAACAGAAGTAAAGTTTTAGGTCTTAACACAGAAACCGGAATTTTGAATAAATCAATTCAGCAAGGATCTGATGTTACGGTGGTTACGCGTACGGCAGTTGGTCAGCCAATTGGACAATTTTACGGATATAAAGTAATTGGACGTTTTGAAAAAGCAACAGATTTTTATTATAAAGACAAAGACGGAGCTATTAAACCAACGGCTTTACCGGAAGGAATGGCAATTGGCGAAAACGGTGTCTGGATTGGAGATTATATGTTTGACGACGTAAATAAAGATGGCGTTATCAACGAAAAAGACAGCGAATATATTGGTAATCCGGCGCCTGATTTTACGTTTGGAATTGGAAATAGTTTTTCATTTTATGGTTTTGATATCAATATTTTGTTAACCGGTTCGTACGGAAATGACGTTGTAAATTATCAAAGACGCTGGTTAGAAAATCCGCGTGAAAATACCAATTTATTAAAATCGTCATTAGGATATGCACAATTGGATTTAATAGATCCGAGTGGTCCAAATGATTATCGTAATGTTCAAATTGTTGGCGGAGATCCTTATATGCCTAGAATTGCGGCTTCGTCTGCATCATCTGCATCAAATTATCGTTTTAGCAATCGTTTTGTAGAAGACGGATCTTATGTGCGCGTAAAAAATATTTCGATTGGATATAATCTTCCAAAAAAATTATACTCAAAATATGGTATTTCAAACATAAAGATTTATTCAAATACCCAAAATATTTTAACATTCACCAAATATAAAGGTTACGATCCAGAGGTAGGATCTCTTAATCAGGACGCTCTTTTAACAGGTATTGATAATGGCCGTTACCCGTCGCCAATTATTACAACACTTGGATTAAATGTTAACTTCTAAAAAGTACGAACTATGAAAACAAAAAATATAATATACAAGGTTCTTATAATTGCATTACCATTTGTTTGGACTAGTTGTAGTGATCTTTTAGATGTTGAACCGGAAGATCAGATTACAAAAGAAAATTTTTATCAGTCTGAAGCTGATTTTCAAGCTGCTACAAGCCCTTTATACAATAAAGTCTGGTTTGATTTTAATGACAAATTCTATTACGGTTTAGGCGACGGACGTTCAGATAATTTGTACGCGCCTTATTCTGATTATGTTTATCCGTTCACCGATTTATCAGAAACAGGATTAACAGGACCATTGGTTTCTGCCTGGGGATCTTTGTATAATGTTGTACAGCAATCTAATAACGTTATAATTGGAATCAGCGACAGCAAAGTCAGCGAAAGCGTAAAAAGCAAATATATTGCCGAAGCCCGTTTTATGAGAGGAACTGCTTATTGGTATCTGGCTTCGTTATGGGGAGATGTCATTATTTCTACAGATCCGAGAGAATTGGTAAAAAATCCAATTGTGAGTAAAAATCCATTAAAAGATGTGTATGAATTTGCGATGCGTGATTTAGAATACGCAGCAAAATATCTTCCGGAAACGGCAGGTCAGGCGGGACGTTTAACAAAATACAGTGCTTTTGGAATGCTTTCCCGTGTTTATTTATCCTATTCAGGAATAAGCGATAATCCAAACAGCGGCACAAGAAGTCAGGAATATCTTGATTTAGCCAAAAAAGCAGCAGAAAAAGTAATTACATCAGGACCGTATTCTTTGATGACCAATTATGCTGATTTATTTATGGTTGATAATAACAATAATACAGAATCGATGTTTGCGCTGCAATGGGTTCCAAATGGCGATTATGGTGTTATAAATTCGCATCAGGCATATTTTGCATTAGGTTCTGATATTACAGGCGACGATGCCGCGTGGGGATATTGGACAAGAGCTTCTTACAATGTTTTACAAGAGTATGAATCTAAAGATGTACGCCGTAAAGCAACCTGGATGGGCGATGGCGATTTTTATCCAGAAATTAATAAAGCAAACGGAGGTTATACAGTAGATCATGCAAACGAATTTTTGAATGTAAAAAAAGGCGTTGTAGGTTCTACAAAAGACAATCCTAAAATTTCAAGAATGAATTCGGCTTTAAATACCTACATGCTGCGTTTAGGCGAAGTGTATTTAAATTATGCAGAAGCAGCTTTAGGAAACAATGCCACAACTGCTGATGCCCTTGCGATAGACGGAGTTAATAAACTGCGTATTCGTGCAGGACTTACGCCTAAAACGACACTTACTTATGCCGATATTATTCATGAACGACGCGTAGAGTTGTGTATGGAAGGACAATATTGGTACGATTTAGTTCGAAGAGCGTATTACAAACAGCAGGAAGTAATCAATTATATCACAGCTCAAAACAGAGGAACAATAGTGCCAATACTTTACGATTCGGCTACAAATGCAGTATCAGTAGATCCGGCAAGAAGCAACGATGCACGTTCAATTGGCGTAATCGATGCGACAATTTTTACCCTCCCTTATCCGGAATCTGAACTTGTTCAAAATCCTTTGTTAAGAGAAAGTGCTGTGCCTTATCAATTTACAGAGGAAAGAATTAAAGACTTATTCTAATATTATGAAAAATAATAATTTTAAAAGATTGATTAATATGAAGAAACATATTTTAAATAAAAAATATTGGGCGCCAATCGCATTTCTTGGAGCATTGTTTTTTACGATGATGTTTACATCTTGTGATAACAGTGATTCTAATGGCGGCACAATAACAATCAGTAAAGTATTTCTCGAAGATGTAAATTCATCAGTACCGGACAGAGAAGTTTCTTTTGTTCGGTTAGGACAAACAATCCGTATTGAAGGTTCAGGATTTACAGGTTTAAAAAGAGTGTATATAAACGGATATTCAACGTATTTTAATGTTGTTTTTGTATCAGATACTTCAATGCTGATTACAGTTTCGGGCGATACGCCTACAATTGAGGCAGATCCTGCACTTCGTAACACAATCCGTTTTGTAAATGATAACAGCGAAGTTGTATTTTCATTCCCGATACGATCTTCAAGTCCGGTAATTACCAATATTTCGAACACAATGCCAAATGCAGGTGAAACCATTACCGTTACAGGAACAGGTTTAACAGAAATCAGCAAAGTAGTTTTTCCGGGAAATGTTGAAACGACAACCGGAATTGTTTCAGATCCTGATGGTGAATTTTTTACCGTTGTGGTTCCAAACGGAGTTTCAGAAAACGGCGGATCTATATTTGTGCAGAGTTCAAATGGAGGCGCTTATTCTCCGGCATATTTTAACTTTAAAAAAGGATTGCTTCTTAATTTTGACGGACAAGGAACTCATGGTTATTGGAATACGACAACAATGCCAAGTATGATTGGTCCGGATGATTTACTATCAATAGCATCAGGAATTGGAAATATTTCCCAAGGAAAATATGTGCCGCATCATCCCGATCGTCTTCCTGCTTTTGCAGCAGAAAAAAACCGCTGTACCGAAGTCTGGACAGCAGGAAACGGAGTCGATAACTGGAGAACGCAACTAACGCCATATATTCCGGCAAGCACTTCATTGAGTAAAGTGGCACTTCAATTTGATATTTATGTTCCCGAAGAATGGAAAGATTCAGGATTCCTGAAAATATGTTTAATCAATAATTTTAACGGGGAGAATGGACAGGAACTTGTTACAACTATGTTCCGTGGCTTGTTGACGGAAAATCAGTAGCATTTAAAACTACAGGCTGGACAACCATTACAATTCCGTTAAATAAATTGTATGCGTACTCTAAAGAAGAATTTACATTCGAAACAGTTCTTGCGGCTCGTGAAGCGGCAGCATTTCAAAATTTTGGTATTTACTTCGAAAATTCAGTTGTAAAACTAAAAGATGTTTTAGGAAATACAAGCGAAGTCGAATTTCCTGCAAAAGCAACTTCAGTAAAAGTTTATACAGATAACTGGCGAATTGTATCCTTAGATACACCGGTTTATAATGATTTCTCTAACTAAAAAAACATCAAAATGAAATATAAATATATAATCCCTATAATCGTTTCATCGCTGCTGGCTTTTGCTTCATGTGATGATAATTTAATGGAATGGGAAAAAGATCCTGAACATGGTGCCGTTACCGGAGCTGAACTTCCGTTAGAATTAGTAGAAAAAATTAGCCGATACGAACCTTTAAAAACCTATACTGATTTTGTATTAGGAAACGGAATTGGCGTTGATATCTATATGAGCGACGAAGCTTACAGAAAAATTGTAAACGAAAATTTTGATGAAGTTACGCCAGGGTATGCCATGAAACACGGCGCAATGGTCAATTCAAAAGGAGAAATAAATTTTACAACAATCGATGCTTTTATTGCCAAAACAAAAGAAGCAGGTTTAAAAGTATTCGGGCATACTTTGGTTTGGCATTCCAATCAAAATGCGAGTTACTTAAACGGTCTAATTGCACCAACCGTAATTCCGGGTTCAAGCGGAACTAATATTTTGGATTTAACGCCAATAAAAAACGGAACTTTTACAGGCTGGACAAAATACAATTCAGGAAAAGGAATTACTGTAATTGATAATGCCGGATTAGCAACGGGTACAAAAGCCATTAAATTAGAAGCAAGCGCGACATCATCTGCGGCTTATAATTTGCAGTTAACAACGCCAAATGTGCCCATTGTAACAGGTCATAATTATGAAGTTTCCTTTTATATCAAATCAGATCAGGCGGGTAAAGGGCGTATTTCTTTTAATGCGTCATTAACAAATCAATATCCGTACAAAGACTGGCTAAATACAGGTTCAGCAACAGAAGCTTTTATAACAACATCAAGCTGGCAGCAAGTTAAAATTAAACTTGCTCCGGGCGATTTTGCAGCAGCAAGTACCAGTTTTCAGTTTAATATCGATTTGGGTTATTTGCCCAATGTCGCTTATCTTATTGATGCAAATACATTAGCGGTTGTAGATCTTGATGCGGCAGCCGGTGTTGTAAATTCACTTTCGAACGGAACTTTTAATTCAGGCATTACAGGCTGGACAAAAGCAAATGGAGATGCAAATGCATTAAGTCTTGCAAGTGCGCCAAACACTTACGAAGGAAGCGGCGCCATGAAAGTAGTTAATACCGTGAGCGATGCAGCAAATCAATGGAAAACGCAGATTAATTCTCTTTTTACTTCGACTTTAACATCAGGAAAAGAATATACAGTTTCGTATATGATCCGTTCTGAGGCAGCAGGTTCTGTAAGATGTTCCACAACGCCATCAACAAATGCGCATTATCAGGGAGACCAAACCACATCGACAACATGGAAATTGATAGAATGGAAATTTACCGGAAATGGTACTGAAACAGGTTTAAATTTTGATCTGGGCGGAACTGCAGGAACGTATTATATTGATAATGTAGTAGTAACTTCGGGAGCAACATCTGGCGGAGGAGCAACATCACCAATTACTATCGAAAAAACAGATGCCGAGAAAGCAACACTTATTGGCAATGCGATGCAGGATTGGATATCGAAAATGATGACACATTACAAAACCAGTGTTTTTGCCTGGGATGTTGTCAATGAACCAATGAAAGAAGACGGAACTTTAAGAACCGGAAATGAAGGCGATACGGCAACAGATTATTTTTCATGGATAAAATATTTAGGAAAAGATTATGCCGTAACCGCATTTAAACTCGCACGCCAAAACGGTAATACGACAGATAAATTATTTATAAATGATTATAATCTGGAATCAAGATTAGACAAATGTGACGGTTTAATTGATTACGTAAAATACATTGAAAGCAAAGGAGCAACAGTTGACGGAATTGGAACTCAAATGCATATTGGCTTAACAACCGATAAAGACAAAATTGCTCAGATGTTCCAAAAATTAGCCGCAAGCGGAAAATTAATCAAGATTTCAGAATTAGATGTACGATTAGGAACCAATGCGCCAACAGTGGCACAACAAGCTTCACAAGCCGAAATGTACCAATATGTAGTCGATATGTATAAAAAATATATTCCGGCAGCACAGCAATATGGCATTACATTATGGGGCGTTTCAGACAGTGTGAAAGAACATGTAAACTGGCTTCCTGATGAATCACCAAACCTTTGGGATGCAAATTACGTTCGTAAACATGCGTATAAAGGAACAGCCGACGGTCTTGCCGGAAAAGATGTTAGTAAAGACTTCTCGGGAGAGTTAAAACCATAGTTTATTACCCTGATTAATCCGTAGTATAAGTCCAAAGCAGTGGATGTATACTACGGATTTTTACATACAATAAACACAACCGATTGTGTTGTTATAATAAACTAAATCTTAATTGAATAAGAAAAGTAACAAAACCATACTATTAACTATTAAACCATTATTTTATGACTGACTTTTTAAGTACTAAAAGCAAATTAAAACTCCTACGATTTTTAGGATTTTTAACGTTACTGTTTGTGTTTTCCATAAGCGCAAATGCACAAACAACAGTAACAGGAATTGTATCTGATGCAAACGGACCAATTCCGGGTGCAAATGTGAACATTAAGGGTACAAAAACCGGAGTTGTTACCGGTTTTGATGGAAATTATACGATTACCAATGTTCCTTCAAACGGAGTGCTGGTTTTTAGTTTTCTGGGTTTATCGACCAAAGAAGTTTTGGCAGACGGAAAAAGTAAAATTGATGTCGTATTAGAAGAAAATTCAAATGCATTACAAGAAGTTGTAGTTATTGGATACGGTGCACAACGCAAAGAAGCTGTAACAGGATCTGTTGCCTCGATAAAAGGGGATGTAATACGCGAAGTACCTTCGGCAAACGTTACGCAAGCTTTGCAGGGACGTTTGGCGGGCGTGCAAATGACACAAACATCTACAAAACCGGGCGCGACCATGCAGGTTCGTATTCGTGGTACGCGATCTTTAACAGCAGGAAATGATCCGCTTATTGTCTTGGACGGAATTCCGTTTTCAGGAACATTGGCAGATATTAGTCCGGACGATATTAAAAGTATTGATATTTTAAAAGATGCATCAGCAACTGCCATTTATGGTTCCAGAGGTGCAAATGGTGTAATTCTGGTTTCGAGTAATAAAGGAACAAAAGGGCAAAAAGCACAAATTGCATATAATACCTACACAGGTTTTAAAGATGCCGTAAAATATCCCATGATGAACGGACCAAAATATGTTGAATTTCGTAAACTGGCGGGAAAAAATTTAGTGAATGGTGCAGATGAATCGAATGATGTAAATACAGACTGGCAGGATTTATTTTACAGAACCGGAATTGTAACAAGCCATGATGTGGCTGTTACGGGTGGAAGTGAAAGAGGAAATTACAATTTTGGCGTTAACTATTACAAAGATCAGGCGGTAATTCCGGGTTCAGAATACAATCGTTATTCGGTTCGTGCAGGTCTTGATCAGGAATTGGGTTTGCTGCGCATTGGCTTTGCCTCAAATAATAATTACAGCATTACTGATGGTGCAAGTTTAGGAATGTACGGCGTTTTGAGTATGTCGCCAATTGCAAATCCGTATAACGCAGATGGTTCTATAAAAAGAACCGTTAGAATGCCACAAGACGAAAACTGGGTTTACACACGAGAAACCATGAAAAATCTAGGCGATAAATGGGTTGACAGAAACAAGGCTTTTGCATCTTATAATTCTGCTTACGCCGAATTAAAAATTCCAGCCATTGACGGATTAAAAGCCAGAGTGAATATGGGAGGAAATATCCGTACGACTAATTCAGGAAATTATACCGGAATTGGCGTTTTCAATTCAAACGTTAATAATCCTAATGTGGCTTCGATAGGAAATTCGTTAAGCACCAGCTGGACCATTGAAAGTTTATTAACCTACGATCATACTTTTGCCGAAAAACATAAAGTAAGCGCGCTTGCCATGTATTCATCAGAACAAACGACTTACAATAGTTCCTTAATTTCAAGAAGAAATATTGCCGGAGACGGTTTTCAATATTTTAATTTAGGACAAACTTCAACAGGTGATAATAATGATATTACGATCGATAACAACAATCAAACCTATACACAAAGCGGATTAATGTCGTATATGGTTCGCGGAATGTATTCGTATGCAGATCGTTATATGTTAAGTGCCACTTACCGTTCTGACGCTTCATCAAGACTGGCGCCGTCGAATCAATGGCACAGTTATCCGGCAATATCAGCGGGATGGAATATTCAGAAAGAATCTTTTATGAAAAATGTTTCATGGCTTGATGCTTTAAAATTGCGTGTTGGTTACGGACAAACTTCAAATCAGTCTGTTGCGCCATACGCCACACTCGGAAATCTAAGTACAAGACCTTATAATTTTGGCGCTGCAAATGCCACCGGATATTATGTATCGACGTTGCCAAATCCTAATTTAGGCTGGGAATATTCTATTACAACAAATTATGGTTTGGATTTCTCAATGTTCAAAAACCGTTTATCGGGAACCGTAGAATATTATACAACAGACACAAAAGATCTTTTATTAAGCGTGAATTTACCGGTAACTTCCGGAGTAAACAGTTATGTCGGTAACGTTGGTTCGACACAAAACAAAGGTTGGGAACTTTCGTTAAACGGAGTGATTTTAGACAATTATGAAGGCTGGAGTTGGGATGTTGGAGCGAATATTTACAGCAATAAAAACAAATTGGTTTCATTAGCTTCAGGAACAACCGAAGATAAAACGAACTGGTGGTTTGTTGGTAAACCGCTGAACGTCATTTACGATTATAAAAAAGTGGGAATCTATCAAACAGATGCCGAAGCAAAATTATACGAAGGAGCTGCGGGAGTTGCCGGAATGGTTAAAGTTGAATATACCGGAGCACGTAACGCAGATGGAACGCCAACACGATTAATTGGTGCCGATGACAGACAGGTTTTAAACGCAGATCCTGATTTTCAGGGTGGTTTTAATACCAGAGTCGGCTACAAAGGATTTGATCTTACGATAGTAGGAATTTTTCAAAGCGGCGGTATTTTAAACAGTACACTTTATGGTTCAAACGGTTATCTAAATATCAATGACGGACGCAGAGGTCAAATTGATGTAGATTACTGGACACCAACAAATACAGATGCACAATTTCCGTTACCGGGAGGACCAACAGACAGTAATAACCCAAAATACGGTTCGACACTTGGTTATTTTGATGCTTCGTATGTAAAATTAAAAACAATTACGCTTGGTTATAATCTGCAAAAAGACTGGATAAAAACCGCCGGAATGGAAAGACTTCGACTTTATTGTACCGTTCAGAATCCGTGGGTAATATATTCACCTTACCACAAACAATCAGGCATGGATCCTGAAACCAATTCGTATGCAAATGACAGTGCCAATATGGCTGTGGCTTATGCTGCAAACCTGAGCCGATTACTTACTGTGGGATACAATACGCCGCAGTCTTTTAACATGATTTTAGGTCTTAACATAACATTCTAAAAACAGATAAAGATGAAAAATTATATAAAACTTAATAAATACATTGCTACAGCCGTACTTTCATTAGTGCTTTTAAGCTGTTCTAATGATATATTGGATGAAAAACCACGTGCTATTTTTACACCTGATTATTTTTCAACTCCCGAAGGTGTATTGGGCGGAGTAACCTCAATGTACGGGCACTTGCGTTATATGTATGGCAACGGTTATTTTTTAAACGTAGGTCAAATTGCTACAGATGAATCAACCTGGGGTCAGAGTTCAGATGGAAATGTCAAAAATCTGGATTTCTCAGGAGTTGGTGTAATCGATCCTTCAACAAGTAATACCGGAGTACTTTGGAATAATGCGTTTCCTAATATTAATACCGCAAGCGGCGTTATAGAAAATGCAACCAAGATAGGCAGTATTTCGCCGGCACTTATTGCAGAGGCAAGATTTTTTCGTGCTTTCGATTATTTCATGCTTGTGCAAACTTTTGGGGGTGTTCCGTTAGATCTTGGTGCGGGAGAATTAAAATTTAATTCATCAACATCCAGATTCTCTGCACGAAATACAGTTCCTGAAGTATACAGCAAAGCCATTTTTCCTGATTTAATAAAAGCGATCGAAGATTTGCCTGTTACCGGACGAGTTACCGGAGGATTGACAAAAACGACTGCCAGATTTTATTTGGCAAAAGCCTATTTAACTTATGGATGGTGGCTTCAAAATCCTAAAAATATACCAACTTATCCTGCATCAGACAGAAAAGATCTGGACGGACACGATCCTGCTTGGTATTTTCAACAAGCTTATGATGTTGCCGTAACAGCCATAAACGATCCGGGATCTTTTGGTTTACAGCCTACATTTTATGATGTAAATGTGGCAACAAAAGACCGTAATAAAGAAATATTATTATATGCAGATCACACCCAATCGAGTTCAACTTATAACGGTGGCGATTTGAGTTATAGCGGAGGAGGTTTTAGTACCGATTATTTTGCGGGATGGTTTGGTCAGTTTAATTATACAATTGTTAGAAGTTCTACAAGTAATACGAGTTGGGCAGCGGTAAGTTCTGTTCAGCGTGAAGCTGCGCAGCCTTTAGGACGTCCGTGGACAATGCTTGCACCGCCTATAGAAGTATTTAAAAAGACTTTTGCCGATAAAACAAACGATTCCCGTTACGACGGAACTTTTACAACTGCTTATCGTGGAAATTGGGCGAAAGGCGGAATGGCAAATCAGACTTTGTATAACGCAAATTATTTGCCAATTACAAATGGAGATGCCGTATTTACTTTTCTTGATTCAGATGTTGGTGGTGTTGATTACTCTAATGCCGTATTTAACAGTACAATTGGAGCGGGAGTATTGCCGGGAAGATCAGATTTTGTTATCGAGCCAAGTGTGATTTCAAGAATTTGTTATCCGGGTAACTGGAAACTTGGACCTTATCGTACCGATAACGGAACCGGTTTAGGATCTCCAAACGGAAGCAGCACACGCCCTTTTCCGATTGCTAAATTTTCTGAATTGTATTTTATTGCTGCCGAAGCTGCTGTAAAAGGCGCTACTATTCAGGGTGGTAAAAGTGCCAGAGATTTGATTAATGTAATTCGCGCGAGAGCCGGAAAATGGAGTTTTTATAACAAAGGAAATGTTGCTAAAGTGCAGGATAACAGCGTAGCAATGACAGCAGCAACTCCGGCAATTATTGATATTGATTATATTTTAGCAGAACGTTCACGCGAATATTTTGGTGAAGGGTATCGCTGGTACGATTTGGCGCGCACACAAAACTGGATAGAATATGGTGCATCTTTTACGATTGCGGGCGCAACAAACCCAAACGACTGGAAAGATCATTCTGTAAAAACATTTACACGTACTATTTCTGTTGCCAATTATCTTCGCCCAATTCCAACGTCGCAATTAGACGGAATGGAAATGTCGGCGGCAGATAAATTAAATTATCAAAATCCTGGTTACTAAAGTTTAAGTTAGTCTGGGCGTTTTAATTTTAAACACATAGAAACATAGCCAATAGAACCGTGAAAAGGCGTTTCACTTATTTAAAATCACATAGCTATGTGTGAGAAACTTGTTTCTTTTTGTATTCTTTTAAATAGAAAAAAGTCTATGTTTCTATGTGTTAAAATAAGTACGCTTTGAACTTTGTCGGTATTAAAATAAAACTTTTAATAATGATCAATTCCATAAAAAATATCGTTTTTATAATTGTGTTCTTTGTAATGCAATTCGGCTATAGCCAAAATAAAACACCCAATCTTCAAAAAAAAGGAGATAAAACACAATTGATCGTAAACGGAAAACCTTTTATAATTCTGGGCGGAGAGTTGGGAAATTCTTCGGCTACGAGTATGGAAAGCATGGAACCGATCTGGACGAAATTGAAAGATATGAACCTCAACACGGTTTTAACACCCATTTATTGGGAATTGATCGAGAAGGAGGAAGGTAAATTTGATTTTTCGCTTGTCGATAATTTAATTGTGAGAGCGAGAAAAGAAAACCTGAAACTGGTTTTTCTTTGGTTTGGATCCTGGAAAAACAGTATGTCAAGTCACGCGCCGGAATGGGTAAAATTGAACCAGAAAAAATTTCCAAGAGTTAAAGATGATCAAAATAAAAGTCATGAAATCCTGACGCCTTTTAGCGAAAATAATGTGCAGGCAGATTTAAATGCATTTCAAAAACTGATGTCGCACATTAAGGATTTTGATAAAAATGAGCAGACGGTAATCATGATTCAGGTCGAAAATGAAATTGGAATGTTACCAACTGCAAGAGATTATAATCCGTTGGCAAATGAAGAATTTAAGAAAGATGTTCCAGCAGAATTGCTAAAATACATGCAAAAAAACAAAGAAAATTTAGTTCCCGAATTTTTAGAACTATGGAAAAAAAATGGTTTTAAAACATCCGGAAACTGGGAACAGGTTTTTGGAAAAGGGCTTTCTACAGATGAAATTTTCATGGCTTGGTTTTTTGCGAAATTCACCAATAAAGTTGCTAAAGCGGGAAAAGAAAGTTATAACATTCCGATGTTTGTAAATGCAGCTTTAAATGCGCCCGAAAAGAAACCGGGACAATATCCAAGCGCCGGACCGTTACCGCATTTAATGGATATTTGGCAGGCGGCGGCAACTTCTGTAGATTTTCTTTCGCCTGATTTTTATAATCCAAATTTTAAACACTGGAATGATTTATTTATTCGTCAGGGAAATTCGTTGTTTATTCCGGAGCATAAATTTGACGCTACGGCTCCGTTTAAAGGTTTATATGCGATAGGACATTATGAAGCTATAGGTTTTTCGCCTTTTTCTATTGAATCTGTTGCGGATGGAAAAAAAGAAACTTTGGGCAAAATATATAATTTGATTAATCAATTAATGCCTGTTATTGAAGCAAATAAAGGTTTGCATAAAATTGACGGCGTTTTATTAGATAAAGAAAATCAGTTGCAAATCATTAAATTAGGCAATTATGAATTTACGTTTAAACACGATTATACCTTAAATTGGTCCGATGGTGCAAAACAGGAAATCTGGCCAATGACAAGTGCGATAATTATTGAAATTACACCGGATGAGTTTTATATCGCCGGTTCAGGAATTGTGGTTACTTTTAAATCTTTGAAAGATAAAAATTTAAATGCCGGAATTTTAAAAGTCGATCAGGGTAATTTTGAAAATAATGTCTGGAAAACTTTCAGGCATTTTAATGGTGATCAAACCCATCAGGGAAGACATGTTCGAATTGCGGTTGATGATTTTGAGATTCAAAAAGTGAAGTTGTATAGTTATGAGTAATTTAGTTTGCCACAGATTAAAGGATTAAAAAGATTAGAACGTCTGCTATATTAAACCAGACAGGTTTTAAAACCTGTCTGGTTTGACAATCCAGATGAAATGTTTGCCACAGATTAAAGGATTAAAAAGATTAAAAAAATCTATTAAATCTGTGCAATCTGTGGCAAAAAAAATAAAAATATTGCCACAGATTAAAGGATTAAAAAGATTAAAAAAAATCTATTAAATCTGTGCAATCTGTGGCAAAAAAAATAAAAATAATAATATTGCCACAGATTAAAGGATTAAAATGATTAGAAAAAATCTATTAAATCTGTACAATCTGTGGCAAAAAAAATAGAGAAAATTCATGTCATTCGTGACGAAAAAACATAAAAGATATCAAATGAAAAAAATAATATTGCTAATAATATTCCTTTTCAGCATCGGAGTAAATTCCCAAATAAAATTACCACGTTTAATAAGCGACGGAATGATTTTGCAACGCGATGTTCCTGTCAAAATTTGGGGTTGGGCTTCGCCAAAAGAAAATATTCAGCTTGATTTTAATCGTAAAACATATAAAACGACAGCTTCCGAAGACGGAAAATGGACGATTAATTTGCCATCGCAAAAAGCGGGCGGACCTTATGAAATGACTTTTAAAGCAAGTAATTCTGTTACTTTAAAAAATATTCTGTTTGGTGATGTGTGGATTTGTGGCGGACAATCGAATATGGAATTGCCAATGGAACGCTTAAAGGATAAATACAAAGATATTGTCGCTAAAGCGGAGAATCCGAATATCAGGCAATTTTTAGTACCGGATCAATATGATTTTGAAAAGGAAAATGTTGATTTGCCTTCGGGAGAATGGGTTGCGGTAACGCCAACAAATATCTTGCAATTTTCGGGTGTTGGTTATTTTTTTGCGAATGAAATTTATGAGAAATATAAAATTCCGATTGGATTAATAAACACGGCTTTGGGCGGTTCTCCGGCAGAATCGTGGATAAGCGCTGCCAGTATTAAAAAGTTTCCTGAATATGATTTGGAATACCAGAAATTTCGAAATAAAAATATTATTACTGAAATCGAAACAAACGATAAAAAAGTAAATAACGATTGGTATCAATTAGTCAATAAAACAGATGAAGGTTTAAAAAGTAATTGGAAAAACGCAGATCTGAATGTTGCTGATTGGAAAGAAATGAATATTCCGGGTTATTGGGCTGATGGCGAATTGGGAAATATAAACGGAGTGGTTTGGTTTAGAAAAGAATTTGTTTTGGACAAGGTAAAAGATAAGAACGCAAAATTAATTTTAGGACGAATTGTAGATGCTGATTCTGTTTACGTAAACGGGCAATTTGTGGGAACGACTTCGTATATGTATCCGCCAAGAAAGTATTCGTTTAATGCCAATATTTTGAAAGAAGGCAAAAATGAAATTGCTGTTCGCGTTATCAATAATTCGGGCAGGGGAGGTTTTGTTATTGATAAACCGTATGAATTGGTTATAGGGAATGATACTATTAATTTGCAGGGTTTGTGGAAGTATAAACTGGGAGCAAAAATGCTTCCGTTGCCGTCTCAAACTTTTATAAGATGGAAACCTGTTGGATTATATAATGCCATGATTGCACCTTTGAAAAATTATTCGGTTAAGGGAATTCTTTGGTATCAGGGAGAATCGAGTACCAAGAAACCATCAGAATATCTGGCTTTGATGGAAACCGTAATATCAGATTGGAGATCGCAATGGCAAGATAATAATCTGCCGTTTTTATTTGTTCAGCTTACTAATTTTATGGATCCCAAAACAGAACCTGCAGAAAGTAATTGGGCGGCGCTAAGGCAGCAGCAAAAAAACACTTTGACGGTTCCAAATACAGGAATGGCGGTTACGATCGATTTGGGTGAATGGAATGATATTCATCCTTTAAACAAATATGATGTTGGAAAACGACTTTCGTTATTGGCTAGAAAAATAGTGTATGGCGAAAAGAATTTGGTTGCTTCGGGACCACTTTTTAAAGCAATGCAGTTAAAGGAAAACAAACTCATTTTAAGTTTTACAGATATTGGTTCAGGTTTAAAAACGAAAGATAATACGCCGTTAAAAGGATTTTCTATTGCAGGAAATGATGGTAAATTTGTTTGGGCAAATGCAGTTATTGAAGGAGATAAAATTGTTGTTTTTAGCGATTCGGTTTTAAATCCTTATAAAGTAAGATATGCTTGGGCAGATAATCCGGTTGATGCAAATTTATACAATAAAGAAAATTTGCCGGCTTCGCCTTTTGAGTCTGATTTGTCTTTAGAAAATAAACTTTAAAATACAGAAAAAAATAAAGCCGGTTTCCCCCCAGAAACCGGCTTTATTGAAAAATAAATTACAATTAACGCAAGGCAAATCGTAATTTAAGACCATACGAAATTAATCGTACATCGTTTGCGAATGGAGTTTCCAGTACGCTGTTATATTTAAATTGCACAGGCAATTCGGCATTGTATTGAACCAGATTTTTATCGTTGTTTTTATCATAGATATTATTTAATCCATAATCTAAATACACACCAATATAAAGAGAACTTCTGTCTCCGATTTTTTGTTTTAAACCGGTTTCAAATGTCGCAGAATACGATACATCGGTATCAATATCCTGTTTGTCTGTTTTAATATTATCTGTGCTTGCAAATCCGGCAAACGCAGGGCTGAATAATTCAACATTATATTGTGGATAATAACCGCTTGTAGTAAGATTTTGCATTTTGGTTTCGTACGTTCCGCTTGCTGCAAATCCTATTTTAACACCTCCGGCAACATATAATTGTGATGTTCCTGGTGTTTCAAACTGAATTTGGATTGGAACATTTATGTAACCCAATTTTTGTTCTTCTCTTACGTTTGTGGCTCTGTATCTAAACTGAAAATTTTCATCTTCGGCATCTGTCGTCATATATTGTCCTGCCAGATATCCAAATTTCCCATCAGATTTATAGGTTTGATATTCAACGCCAACACCAACGCTTAAACCTTCGTTTAGGTAATAAGAATAACGGATTCCGGCATTAAAACCATTTCCGGGCTGTACTTCGCCAACTGAATTGTAATTGATAAATGAAAACGGACCGCCAACTGATATCGATATTTCCTGTTTTTTATCCTGAGCATAACTATTGAGGCATATTATTATAATTGCCGCAATAGTTGCTAATGATTTTATAGGATTGCTTATATATTTTTTCATCTTAAAGTTATATTAGCCAGTACCATTTTTATCTGATACTGGCAGGTTTATTTATTTTACAATTACTTTGAATGATTTTTTTATGTTGGCTCCTTCAAGAACTACCAGATACATATTGCCTTCAGTCGCTGCCGGTAATTGTATTTCCGTTTTTACTGAAGATGACTGAACTGTTTTAATCAGTTGACCTGTAACAGAGTACAATGAAATTTGCATGTCTGCTAAATCTTCTGCAGGATAATCAGCTTCTACGGTAAGTATTTTTCCAACTTCAACCGGATTAGGATAAAGTTTTGCCAGTAATGTATTTTGAAGTGTAATGGCTGACTCACAAGTTTGAAGTATTTTCCCATCTTTGGTTGTCATTTTTACACTATAAACTGCTGTAGGATCTAATACGTTGTTAGTATCATTTCCGGCAGTATAATACTGTCCTGTTCCAATTAACTGACCGTTTTTAAACCATTGGTACGCAACAAATTCATAACCTCCATTTGTTTGTGGATTGTTGTTTACAAGCAATACATTGTTGAATTTTTGTTTCACAATATCGTAGAATCCAAATGGTTTTTCTATTCTAATTGTGTAGTTTGCTGTAGTACTTCCATCTTCAGATGTAAGGGTTACGTTTTGCGTGTATATTCCAGGTTTAGGAGGCGCAATTGTAAAATTAGCAGATGGCGTAATCGTCGCATTTGTATTATTTAAAATAGCGATGTTTACGTTGCTTTGTCCACATTGCATTACATAGGTAATATTAGTTGCAGGATTATTATAAACCTGACCGCCAATAGTAATACTTGTAACGGTTACGTCATTGTTTTTGATTACCAGTGTTTGAGAAACATCAGCAGCAGGCAAATAGTTGCTGTCACCATCCTGATGTGCTGTAATTAACAATGATCCTGATCGTATCATACTTACTAAACCACTTGCTGTAACATTTGCCGGTGGCAATGCAGCTGTGTATGTAAATGAATAACGTATTGGTAAACCTGAATTTGAAAAGGCATCTAAATTGAAGTTGTTATTTGCTCCAAGAATTTTTGCCGGTAATGCACCAAATGTAATTTGTTGTGCCGCTTTTTTGATAGTAAGCTGAGCAGTAAGCGTAATTGGTGAACAATTTGGCGAACTTACCGCTGGTGATACTGTTGCGGTAACAGTATAAAGACCTGCATTTACAGCTCCGTTTAATGTTCCTGTTGCTGGGGTTGTAGCATAAACTACGCTTGCTCCCGCAGGAAGATTTGCAACTTGTATGGTACGAACACTTCCGTTAAAAGTAAATTCGGCATTGCTAAAAGTAACCTGATTTAACGGTGAAGCAAGTACACTAAGGTTTTGCTGTTGTGTCGTAATGTTTCCATTTCCATCATTATACGACCATGTAATTACATAATTACCTACGGTTGTATAGCTTAAAGGATCTGTTGTTGTAGCTGTTATTATTCCTGCACAATTATCAGTTGCTGTTGGTATAGCGATTTCGGCTGATAAAATTGAACAATAGTTCGTAATAGCAGGAAGATTCGTTACATTAGGTACTGGCGCTGTAACATCCGGAGTAACTATTATAGTTACAGATTTTGTTATAGCACAACTGTTTGCATCAGTAATAGTTACTGTATAATTTCCTGCACTTAATCCGGTTGCTGTTGCAGCAGTTCCGCCAGATGGAGACCATGAATAAGCATAAATACCAGTTCCGCCTGTTACATTTACAGTAGCCGATGCATCGCTTTGTCCATTACAAGATACATTTACTTGTGATGTTGTTGCAGCAAGTACAGCAGGTTCTGTTATTGTATACGTTTGTGTTGTCTGACAAAAGTTGGCATCTGTTACAGTTACGTTATACGTTCCTGCGGCTAATCCTGTTGCAGTTGCAGCAGTTCCGCCAATTGGTGACCAAATATAAGTGTATGCTCCGGTTCCGCCTGTTACTGTGGCAGTTGCAGATCCGTTTGTTCCTCCATTACAAGAAACATTACTTTGAGATGGTACAACCACTAAAGCAGCTGGCTGTGTTATAGTAAAACTTTGAGTTGCTTCGCATAAGTTAGCATCTTTTATTGTTACAGTGTAAGTTCCTGCTGAAAGTCCTGAAGCTGTAGCAGCAGTTCCGCCAGTTGGTGACCAAAGATAAGTATAAGCTCCGGTTCCGCCTGTTACGACAACCGATGCAGATCCGTTAGCACCTCCATTACATGAAGTATTTATTTGAGATGGTGTAACTACTATTGCAGTAGGTTCTGTAATTGTAAAGTTTTTTACAGTAGAACATCCGTTTGCAGAAGTTATTGTTACAGAATAATTACCTGCTGTAAGTCCTGTTGCTGTTGCAGCATTTCCGCCAGAAGGCGACCAAACATACGTAAAAGGTCCCGGCGCTCCTGATGGTACAACAGTTGCAGTTCCTGTATTGCTACTATTACATAAAACATTCGTTTGAGATGTAGTAGCTGTTAATGTATTTGTAGTAGTGATTGTAAAGTTTTTAGTAAGTGTACAGCCATTTGCGTCTGTAATTATTACAGAATAATTTCCTGCTAATAATCCTGTTACGATTTGCGTTGTTTCTCCGTTAGACCATGAATAGGTGTAAGGTGTTGTTCCGCCTGATGGAGTAACAGCTGCCTGTCCGCCAGTACTGCAAGTTGCATTTATTTGAGATGTTGTAGCTGCTAAAATTGCAGGCTGCGTGATAATGAAGCTTTGAGTGAAAGAACATCCATTAGCATCTGTCACTAAAACATTATAATTTCCTGATGCTAATCCTGTTGCAGTTGCAGCAGTTCCGCCAGAAGGTGACCAAAGATAGGTGTATGTTCCGGTTCCGCCTGTTGCGCTAACAGTTGCAGATCCGGTTGCTCCACCGTTACAAAGTACGTTGGTTTGCGATGGTGTTACTGTTAAAGCGTCAGGTTGATTTATAGTAACATTTACAGTATAAACGCAAGTATTAGCGTCTGTAATGGTAACTGTATAAGTTCCTGCTTGTAATCCTGATGCTGTAGCAGCTGTACCGCCAGTTGGTGACCATACGTAGGTATAAGGTGCCGTAGCTCCGCTTGCTGTTACAGTTGCAGAACCGTTACTTCCGCCATTACAAGATACATTTGTTTGAGAAGTTGTAGCAGAGAATGCTGCAGGAGTCGAAATTGTAATGTTTTTTACAATTGAACATCCGTTCGCGTCTGTAATTGTACAAGTGTAGTCTCCTGCAGGTCTTCCGCTAATAGATGATCCTGTACCACCAAGAGGTGCCCATGCATATGTATATGTTGGAGTTCCGCCAGATGCGGTTACAGAAGCACTTCCGTTTGATCCTCCAAAACAGCTAACACCAACTGATGCCGTTGTTGCAGACAAAATTGCTGCCGGCTGCGTTATTGTAAAACTTTGTGTTGTCTGACATAAGTTGGCATCTTTTACTGTTACGGTATAAGTTCCCGCAGTAAGTCCTGAAGCTGTTGCTGCAGTTCCTCCAGAAGGTGACCATAAATAGGTATAAGTTCCTGTTCCTCCGGTTACGCTTACCGTTGCAGATCCTGTAGCGTCAGTACGGCATCCTATATTCGTTTGTGCTACTGGTGTGGCAACTAATGCACTTGGCTGATTGATTGTGAAACTTTCTGTTATCTGACACAAGTTGGCATCTTTTATTGTTACCGTATAAGTTCCCGCAGTAAGTCCTGATGCTGTTGCAGCAGTTCCTCCAGAAGGTGACCATAAATAGGTATAAGTTCCTGTTCCTCCGGTTACGTTTACCGTTGCAGATCCTGTTGCAGCTCCGTTACACAATATATCTGTTTGAGATGTTGTTGCAGTAAGCAGAGTAGGTTCTGTTATTGTAAAACTTTGTGTTGTCTGACATAAGTTGGCATCTTTTACCGTTACAGTATAAGTACCTGCGGCAAGTCCTGAAGCTGTTGCTCCCGTACCGCCAGATGGTGCCCATAAGTAAGTATAAGTTCCTGTTCCTCCGGTAACTGTAACAGTTGCAGAACCATTAGAACCGCCATTACAACTTGTATTGTTTACCGTTCCTGCTGATGCTGTTAATACTGCCGGTTCTGTTATTGTAAAGTTTTGAGTCGTTTCACAAAGATTAGCATCTTTAATAGTTACACTATAATTTCCTGTACCTAATCCTGTTATTGATTGCGATGTAGCTCCATTAGACCAAAGATAAGTATATGGAGTATTTCCTCCTGAAGGAGTTACAGTTGCTGTACCATTACTACCACCATTACAACTTACATTAGTATGAGATGGATTAGCAACAACAGCATTTACTGTTAAAGTACGACTAAGCGATGTATCAGAATTACAGGTACCAGTTGCAATTGCACGATATGAATAATTATTCATCGTTCCTGTAGCTGCAGATATAGTAAGTGTCGCAGTTTGCGCACCAGCGTATGTAGCATTATTTGTAATATTACTATAACCGCTTCCGGTATCTACCTGCCATTGATAACTTGAAGCATTAATGGCTGCAACGCTAAAAGTGGTACTTCCTCCTGCACAAATAGCGCTATTAGAAGCTTGTGCAGTTATGGAGGCTAAACCAGTTACCGTTATTGGTACTGTAATAGGAGAACCCGGACAACCGTTTAAAGTTGGGGTTACTGTATAAGTTACAACACCATCGCCACTAAGGGTTTGGTTCAAAGTTGTTCCTGAACTAGCAGAAAAACCAGTAACTGTACCACTTGTAAGAGCTGCTGTCCATGCAAAAGTTGCTCCGGTTGGTGTTGATGTTAAAGCAATATTAGGAGATGTTCCGCTGCAAATTGTTTTAGATGCCGGAGTTGCTACAGCTACAGGTAATGGATTCACCGTTATAACAACTGAAATAGGCGTACCGGGACAACCATTTATAGTAGGCGTTACCGTATAAGTAACAGTACCGCTTCCTGTTAAAGTTTGAGCGATTGATGTTCCTGAACTTGCAGAAGCTCCGCTGGCAGTACCGGTTGAAGTTGCTGTCCATGCAAAAGTTGCACCAGTTGGAGTAGATGTCAACGCAATATTAGTTGCAGAACCGCTGCAAATAGTTTGAGAAGAAGGTGTTGCGGTAGCTACAGGTAATGGATTTACAGTAATAGCTACAGTAATTGGAGTACCCGGACAACTGTTTAAAGTTGGGGTTACGGTATAAATAACAGTACCATTTCCGGTAAGAGCTTGATTTATAGATGTTCCTGAACTTGCAGTAGCTCCGGTAACAGAACCACTTGCTGTAGCCACTGTCCATGCAAAAGTTGCACCGGGTGGCGTAGAAGTTAAAGCAATATTAGGAGATGTACCGCTGCAAATAGTTTGAGATGCAGGTGTTGCTGTAGCTACTGGAAGAGTATTTACAATAAGCTGAGCTAATCCATTTGTTGGTGTAGTATTTGAACACGAACTTGTAAGTACGGCTCTGTATAAATACCCGTTCATTGCTGGTGTAACAGCATTAATAGCAAGGTTTGCAGTAGTAGCACCGGCATAGTTTGGGCTTGTTCCTCCATTAGTAATATTAGTAAAACCTGAACCACTGTTTACCTGCCATTGATAGCTGGCAGTATTCGATGCAGTAACACTAAATGCAGCATTAGATCCTGCACAAGATGCATAAGTACTAGGCTGCATCGTTATAGCAGGCGAAGATTGTCCTATAGTTGGTTCTACTATAGTAACAGTATGAGTTTTAAAACAGGCAATATTATCAGTAACAGTTACCGTATAAGTTCCGGCAGCAAGATTGCTTGCAGTTGCTGCGGTGCCTCCGGAAGGAGACCAGGAATACGTATATGGCGGTATGCCTCCGCTAACAGTTAGTGTTGCAGAACCATTCGTACCTCCATTACAAGTTGGATTAGTTTGTGCAGTTGTCGTAATCGTCATATTAGGAACCGAAAGCGTTGCAGGATTTGAAGTTGCAGATCCCGCTCCGGTAGCAACAATACGATACGTATATCCGCTCATTGCAGCAGTTGCTCCTGTTATAGTCAAAGTTGCAGTTGTTACGTTTGAATACGGCGCAACATTGGTAAGATCAGTAAAACCACTTCCGGTATTTACTTGCCATTGATAACTTGTAGCATCAGTTGCAGTAACAGGAAATGTTGTATTAGTACCCGGACAAACAGTTCTGTTTGGAGGATTTGTTACTGTAGGTAACACTCCCAAGAAAGGTGCGTCAGACGGCATTGTAAGTCCTGTTGTAGAAAGTTCCCAATTAGCAGGATTAAGTACAGCAGTTCTAATTTGAGCAGCAGTTAAAAGAGTTCCGCTTCCGTTAAATCTTGCCGATTTAGCTAAAATATTTCCTGCCAGCGTACCAGTATAAAAAGAATCTGTTCCGCCTGTAAGACCTACCGGCAAAACAGAAGAATTTGGACCGTCGGCACAAGCCAGGTCATCCCATGATGCTTGTGAAGTTCCGGTACCGGCGTTGCAATAGAAATAATGTATTCCGGAAATAAATGTTACTCCGGCACCGGTAACAGAACCGCCGCCGCCCTGAAACGCTATTATCTGATCTCCTACATTTGATAAATGCAATCCATTTACCATTGTTCCGTCTGTTAAGGCAACAGTACCGTTTGGTGTTGAGACATTCGTAGCATTATTGTAGGTAGATGCTGTAAGACCGTTTATTATTATTTCGGTTCCCAAAGCAATCGAAGTTCCTGTTGTCCAGGTTACGGCCCCTTCAGTGCCAAGAGCAGCTTGCCAGGTTCCGCCAAAATAACCTCTGTCTGTAAAACTGATTTGTGTTCCGGCAGGGACGTTTTTTAATAATACAAACGAAAAAATATCACTTACAGTTGCAGATGGTGTAAAATTCGAATCGTATCCGGTAAAAACCAAATCACCGGCTGCCAGGGTTTGAGAGTGACCTACGTAACTCTGTAGAAATATCCCTAGAAATAAGGCGATATTTATAAAATTTTTAATTTGAGAGTAAAAATGTTTCATAATAAAGTTAGTTAGATTATAAAGAGGCAAATTGCTCGCCATTTTTCATACCAAAAGCGAGCAATTTGTGCCCGCTCATAAAGCCTTCATCTGTATAAACAGTATTTATACGAAGATGTGTATTGTTATAACATTGTATCACCAAACCTTTTGCTTCATCTACTTCTAAAACGGTTCCGGGTATTTGCAAATGTTCATTAATACGATCAGTTTCGGACACTTCGAGAATACGAATATTCCATCCGTTCCATTGCGTGTAAGCTCCTTTGTTCCAGGGATTACAAGCTCTTACCAATGCCTGTATCGATTTTGCATCCTGATGTTCCCATCGAATACATACATCACCGGCAGTTGGTTTTTTATAGTAATTGGTTATACTTTCATCCTGAACAGCACCTTTGCTTTTGTTTTGTAAAAGAACCAGCAATTCTGGTAAAAGATGTGCTCCCAGATAAGATAAATTAGTGCACAGCATTCCATGTGTTGACTCGGTATCTAATGGAATTGTTTTTTTTAATACAATAGTTCCCGTGTCAATTTTTTCTTCGATAGCATGAACAGTAATTCCGGTTTCTTTTTTTTGTTGTCGAATAGATTCAAAAACAGGATCAGCACCGCGCATTTCAGGTAAAAGTCCGTAATGGAAATTATAAAATAAATCTGGAGCAGATTTTATAATTTCAACAGGAATTTTCCATGGAAATGTCATTGAAAAAATATATTTCAAAGCTGTATTTTCGGTCAGTTTCTGTAGTTGATCCTTTAGTTTTTCTTTCTTCAATACAATAAAATCAATACCTGTCTGAGTTGTAAAAACAGAGCAAAAAGCATGAACATCTTCATTGCCTTCCGGAATTGCAATAGTATGTAACCTGTTGATACTAAACAGTGTTTGTATCGCCGCAAAAGCCATACGATTATTACATAAAACTGCTATGTCTCTTGTATTGCTCATGATTCTAGACAAGCATAAGCATTAAACCATGAATTAGATGATTCGTTTTGTATCGCAATAATATGATGCTGCAAACGAATGCGTTCTTCGTCTAAATTGTTAACCTCTTTAATATCCTCTAAAATGCAGTTTCCTGTTTTTTCATTTTTGGTAACTTCTGCATAATAGACAGGAGCTTCAGAAAATCCCGTTTCACCATTCATATAAACATTTCCTCGTGGAGAATGAATTGTAATTTCATCTAACGATTTTCTATTTGAAGCGGCTATAAACAAAGCGGCTTCCCATCCTAAAAGCGAAAACAGATTGGCTTTATTGGCGCGAATACTTTCCATTGTGCTTACAAATTCCTGATTTTCTTTATTCGAAAGATGAAGAGACCACGGAACAGCACAACTCCAATTATAACCGGGATGAGGTATTTTATTCAGCCAAAGTTCTTCAGCTGTAAAACCGCTTCCATACGTTTTGCCGGAAGTTATACTATCAAATTTGGCTGCTTCTCTAAAAAAATCTTCAGCCATATCTCCACAAAAGGAAGCTAGTAAAGCAACATCAGTATTTTGTTCAAGATATTCGGCAAGCGGAGCCAGATTAATATCTGATTTTTTTAAAGGAGTTACATGATTGTAACAAATCAAAGCGCCTTTATCTTCAGCCGAAGTAGAAAAAGTATATGGCGGACGATATCCTGCATCATAAAAAGAACAGGTAAAAGCAAAATTCTTTTTGCCTTCTTCCACAGCTTTATTTACAATAACACGAGAACATAAATTGCCTTCTAATGAAATAAAATGAGTATTTGATAATTTTCCCTGAAAATGAGGAAATTGATAACCACTGTCTATGACAATTAATGATTTACCTGAATTTTCAAAAAGCGGATTTATGAATTCAGCAGCAAGCGGATTTATGTAAGCCACAACAATATCAGTATTACTGAGCAATAACTGCTCGCAGCAAACATAAATTTCTTCGTTTTTACCACCAACTCCAATGTTGGCAGATACTATTTCGTGCTCTCCATCTATTCCTGATTTTTTTAAGGAAGATTTAAAACCATCCATAATATCAAAAGCCATGGAAGGGTAAATTACAGAACGGGTTAGAAGTAAAGCTATTTTCATAAGCAATAGTAAAATTTTAACCCATTAGAGGTTTTTCTAATGGGTAAATGGGATTAATTTCTTGAAGGAAAAATTCCTCTCAGACATATTATATAATTCATTCCTAAATAAGGCTGCTGTACTGATATTGGCTGATTGTTACCGGTAGGACCTATGGTGATTGCCGGTACAACAGGGCGCAAAAATGAATTAGGCGTTTTAGTAGAATAAAGACCTCCTAAAGAAGCAAGACTATTTCCTTGCGGAGATCCGCTATTACCTTCATCAGAATAAGCTGAAATGGCATAATTGCCCGATCCGCCATGTGTATGTGTTGGTAAATTTAAAAGAGTTGCCGTTATAGTAGTCGTTCCTTGTCGCTGTCCCAAAACATATGGATTAACACTTCCTTGTCCTGTACCCATAGGCACACGTCCTCGAAAATCCGGTAAAGCAAAGGTTTGAACACCATTTCCTCCGTATGTAGTACCAAGAAGGCTAAAAAGTGCCTGATTTGTACTTACAGCTAATAGTTGTCCTGCACAAAGCGCCCAGTTTTTAGGGGCAAAATCTGGAGCAAATAAGCGAATTTCTGACATTGTTCCGTCCATGATAGTTTTTTTTAAGATTAATTTCTAGATGGGAAAACACCTAGTGTACAAATAATATAATTTGAAGCCGTATAAGGCTGCATAATGCTAAAAGGCTGTCCCTGTCCCGTAGGAGTAAGAGTCACCGTTGAGGTTTCTGCTTTAAGGAAAGAGTCAGCAACTTCTGTTGAATATGCTGCCGGTAAACCTGCCAATTCTGCATCAGTTGGAGAACCTAAAGTATCAGCTTCATTCAATGTTGGAATTGAAATTGAACCTGTACCAATATGATTATGTGACGGCATTTGATTTGATGACATTGATGCACTTTCTGAACCGGCAATCTGACCAAGTATTATATTAGGAAGCCCAATCCCTTGACCTGCGCCAACCGGAACACGGCTGCATAGATTAGGAACATTAAATGTTACTTGTCCGTCTCCTCCATAAGTGGTACCAATTAAGGTATAAAGTGCCTCGTATTCTGCAATTGATAATGAAGCGCCATTGCAAATTGCCCAATTTACCGGAGCAAAGTTGCCTGCGAATACTCGAATTTCTCCTATAGTTCCTTCCATAAAAAATATTTTAAGTTTAAAAAATAGCTTGTTTATTAATGTATTACGGGCGTTGTGGAAACTCTCCGAACATACAAACGATATAATTCATACCCAGCGAAGGCTGATTTAAAGGCAACGGATTACCATTTCCGGTAAAACTAACAGCTACAGGATAAGTAGTTGGTTTCATTTTACTGTCTCCACCCTGATCACTATACATAGCTGATACAGACGCCAGAATATTTCCGCTTGGCGTATTAGCATTTCCACCATCAGAATAAGCAGGAATAGATACTGAACCAGAAGAAATATGTGTGTGTGGTGGCAAATTTGTTTCGAGTAAGGTTACACTATTTGTACCTCCCATTTGTCCCAGACCATAAAAAGAAAGTCCCGCACTCTGACCAGCGCCTACAACAACACGACCTCTAAGGTCCGGTAAACCAAAAGTATTTGTACCATCGCCGCCATAAACGGTTCCCAAAATAGAATACAATGCTGTATTACTTCTTATTTGAATTAGCGTGCCATTGCAAAAAGCCCAATTTCTTGGTACAAAATTAGCCGCAAAAAGACGGATTTCTCCTACTGTGCCATCCATAAGTTGATAGTTTAGTTAGTTAATAGATTAGATATTTTATTTTGTCACTTTGTTTTTATAAAAGAAAATGCACCATGCAGGTATTTTAGTACAATGCTAAATTACTGTATATAGCCAGTTCAAAAACAAGTATTTATACCTGATTTTGAAGCACACAATTCATAATATATTAACGCTGAATAATATGCATTTCAAAATTTGATTTTTCAATCTCTTATTAATTCAAAAATATACATCGGGTACGCAATAGCAGAAAATTATGTCACGAAGCGGGATTTTCATGTCATGAAACCACCTTTTCATGTTAGGGCAGATTAATAAAAAGTCTAACATATTAAAGATTTTTATAAACTTTTTTCTAATAAAACAATTAATTGTATAAGTTTTGCGTTAAATTATGTAAGATTTTATATTCATAAATTTAGGAAATTTGTTTCAATTAAAACAAAAAAGAAGTAAAATCTTATGTTTTTTTCTGTTAAACCTATTTATTACTGCCTTATTTTTAATTTAAACTCCCAAATACCATGAAAAAACTACATTACATTGCTATTCTGGCCGGTGCATTATTGGCATTAACAAGTTGTTCAAATGATGACAAAACACCAGATACAGATCGGGTACTATTACAAATCCCGTAGAAACAAATACACCAAATACAGCTTATACACCTGCTTTTACAGGACAAACCCGTATTAATGGTGTACAGACAAATACACCTTATGAAGGAAAAATAATAACATCGAATTTGGCTGCTCCGTGGGGCGTAAAAAGTCTTCCTGATGGCAGATTATTAGTAACTGAAAAAGCAGGAACTTTTAGAATTGTAACTGTAGCAGGAGTAGTAAGTGCCGCTATTACAGGTGCTCCAGCCGTAAATGCTGCCGGACAAGGCGGATTATTAGGCTTGGTTCTTGATCCTGATTTTTCTGCAAACAGAATGATTTACTGGGTTTTCTCAGAAGCATCAACAGGCGGAAATCAAACATCAGTTGCCAAAGGAAGATTATCTAATGATGAAAAAACCATAGAAGGCGCAACAGTAATTTATCGCGCCAATCCTGCAAATGCAAGCACACTTCATTATGGCGGAAGAATTCTATTTGATAAAACCGGAAATCTTATTGTAAGTACCGGAGAACGTTCTGTACTCGAAACCAGACCTTTGGCACAATCAGTTACCGCAGGTTTGGGTAAAGTTGTCAGAATAACCAAAGATGGTCAGCCGGCATCAGGAAATCCTGCATTTAGCCAAAGTGGTGCATTACCGGAATTATATTCTATAGGACACAGAAACCCACAAGGTTTGGCGCTTCACCCGGTTACAGGCGAAGTTTGGGAAAGTGAACACGGACCACGCGGAGGCGACGAAATTAATCGTATTAAAGGAGGTTCTAATTATGGATGGCCAACAATTACGTACGGAATTGAATATAGCGGAGAGAAAATTGGAGCAGGAATTCAAAAACAAGACGGAATGGAACAGCCTGTTTATTATTGGGATCCTGTTGTATCGCCAAGCGGTATGACTTTCTATACCGGAAATCGTGTACCGGAATGGGAAAACAATCTTTTTATAGGTTCATTAAGCGCAACTCATATTGTGCGACTTGCTATAAGAGACAATAAAGTAATTGGTGAAGAAAGACTTCTTGCCAGCGAAAATCAAAGATTCAGAGATATTACCCAAGGAACAGACGGCGCTTTATATGCCGTTACAGATCAGGGCAGACTTTATAGAATTGATAAAAAATAATCAATTCAACATTAACTACTTTCCTTATTTATTAAACATGACCAAAAGGTGCAGCAATGCACCTTTTTTATTGTTATATACTTTGGTAATTAATTTGTAATGAATTGTTTATGTGTTTTATTCTGTAAGAAGTAAAAATAATTGTGTAATAGAATCAGCGCACTAAAGTTTAATTTTGAAATCATTAGTATTAATAAAACCCTATTATTATGAAAACACGTATCAAATCCAAAATCGCTTTGCTTGTTCTTTTAGCGGGACTTTCATTTTCTTGTAAAAAGAATGAAACCGTTCCGGCAGAAACCACTTATGATTCGACAACAACTACAGTTGACAGTATGAATACTACAATTGATAGTACATCAGTTTCTCCGGACACCATTACTTTAAGAAAAGATTCAACAGCGACAACCACAAAGTAGTAAAAAATAGTAAAGAAAATAGGTTAGATTTTTAATCTATGTTTTGATTCAAGTTACTTTTTAAATGTTAATTATTGATTCAAGGAAAGCCTGCAGTATTTGTTACTGCAGGTTTTATTTTAAAATTTAGAATTTATGAGTTTATCAGTAAAAAAAATAATGCCGGCACAGCCTTTAAACGCCAATGTATTGCAATTAAACTGCAAACAATAAATTAAATAGAAACCTCAAAATTATTCTGTTAAATAATTAGTAATTCACACCTGATTTTTTAATTAGTCTATTATATTGATAGGGTTTAAAAAGTTTTACATTTTTATACCTTTTAATTCAAATTATCTCTTTAAATTTGCCGCAGCAATGAAAAACAACAACCAGAATATCAAGTATTATAACAGCAGCATCATGATGTGTTGTTATGTTGTAATGCAATAATGTCTGGCTTATATAAAAAAATAATAGCATTTATTCGAAAGCCTTTCATAATGTTTGAAAGGCTTTTATTGTTTTAAATTTTATTAAATAGAAAATTTCAGCGTTCAAAGCACAATTAAAAAATTGAATTAAAATAATGATTGAATTAAAAAATGTTACCAAAACGTTTCATCAAAAAAACAGAGTTGTTACTGCTTTAGCTGATGTTTCACTTAAAGTTCCGCCAGGAAAAATATTTGGTGTAATTGGTACTTCGGGAGCAGGAAAAAGCACATTAATTCGATGTGTGAATCTTTTGGAAAAACCAACTTCGGGAGAAATTATCGTTGACGGAAAGTCATTAATGCAATTATCAAACGCACAGCTTGCGATTGAAAGAAGACAAATTGGAATGATTTTTCAGCATTTTAATCTGCTTTCGTCACGCACCGTTTTCGAAAATGTAGCATTTCCATTAGAATTAGTCGGAAAATCAAAATCAGAAATAGAAACACGCGTTCGCGAATTGCTGCAATTAGTAGGTTTACAAGAAAAAGCAAACGATTATCCCGCAAGCCTTTCCGGAGGTCAAAAACAAAGAGTAGCCATTGCAAGAACATTAGCCAATAATCCGAAAGTGCTTTTATGCGATGAAGCTACAAGTGCGCTTGATCCCGCAACGACAAGATCTATTTTAGAATTATTGAAAGACATCAATCGTCGTTTAAACATCACCATTTTATTGATTACACACCAAATGGAAGTCGTAAAATCTATTTGCGATGAGGTTGCCGTAATTAGTCACGGAGAATTGATAGAGCAGGGAAGTGTAGGAGAAATTTTTGCCGACCCAAAACATGAATTAACAAGAGAATTTATTGCTTCGTCATTACATCTTGACATTCCGTCTGTATATCAGGATAAACTTCAAAAAGAAGATAACGGAACTTTAAATCCGCTATTGAGACTTGAAATGACCGGAAAATCCGTTAATGAGCCTGTAATTTCAGAAGTTTCGAGATTATTCGATACCGATTTTAAAATTATCTCTGCCCAAATGGATCAGGCGGGCGAAGTTAATTTTGGCGTTATGCTGATCGAATTATCCGGTAAACGCGAAAATTACGATGCCGCCATTCAATATTTTATCTCTAAACACATTAAAACAGAAATCATAGGTTATGTCTGAATCCATTTTTGAATTATTATTAAAAGGAACCTGGGAAACTATAGTAATGACATTTGTGTCGGGCTTTTTTGGTTTTGCTTTAGGACTTCCAACAGGAGTTTTACTTTTTCTAACCCGAAAAAATCAAATATTAGAACAGCCCGTTTTAAACAGATCGTTATCTGTTTTGGTCAATATTTTCCGTTCAATACCATTCATTATATTAATTGTCTGGATGATTCCGTTTACAAGAGCGCTTGTAGGAACTTCTATTGGCGTAAGCGCAGCATTAGTTCCGTTAAGTATTGGCGCAGCACCATTTATTGCCAGACTTGTAGAAAATAGTTTATTAGGTTTGCCTTCAGGATTAATCGAAGCCGCAAGAGCTTTGGGCGCAACACCGTTTCAAATCGTTTACAAAGTATTGCTTCCTGAGGCGTTGCCATCAATAATAAATGCAGCATCGATAACCTTAATTACATTAGTTGGATATTCTGCAATGGGCGGAGCAGTTGGCGCAGGCGGTTTAGGACAAGTTGGTTATCAATACGGATATATTGGTTATGATGCCGTAACAATGAACTCGGTTCTGGCATTACTGGTACTTTTGGTATTTGTTATTCAGTTTGCCGGAGACGCTTTATCAAAACGATTTGATCATAGATAGGTTCAAAGGTTCAAATTTCGCACTAATAAAAAAAGTAAAAATCTGCTCAATCTGCGAGAGAAAAAAAAACTTTGCCTTAAACACAAACAACAATAATTAAAAATAAAAAATATGATTACTAAAAATAACATCTTAAAAACAGCCGGAATTATAGCCCTGTCACTTATTATAACAAATTGTGGCAAAGCCAAAAATGACGACCCGCATTATATAAAAGTTGGCGTAGCAACAGGACCCGAATATGCCGTAGCGCAAGCAGCACAAAAAGTAGCAAAAGAAAAATACGGACTTGAAGTTGAATTGGTTTCATTTAATGATTATGTTATTCCAAACGAAGCGTTAAGTCAGGGCGATATCGATGCCAATGCGTTTCAGCATAAACCATATCTTGACGAACAATCAAAACAAAGAGGGTACAAACTGGCAATAATTGGTAAAACATTTATTTATCCGATTGCAGGATATTCAAAAAAAATAAAAAACCTTTCAGAACTTAAAGACGAAAGCACGATTATTATTCCAAATGATCCAACAAATGGCGGACGTTCTTTATTGCTTTTGCAAAAAAATGGTTTATTAAAACTTCGTGACGGCGTAGGTTTGCTTCCAAAAGTAACAGACATTACAGAAAATCCTAAGAAATTAAAAATATTAGAATTAGAAGCGCCGCAATTGCCAAGAGCATTAGATGATGAAAATGTATCTATTGCCATTATCAACAATACATTTGCTTCGCAAGCCGGTTTAGTTCCAGCCAACGATGCTTTGTTTGTTGAAGATAAAGATTCTCCTTATGTAAACCTTGTCGTGAGCAGAGAAGACAATAAAAATCAGGAAAAAGTAAAACAATTTTTAAAAGCATTTCAATCTGTAGAAGTCGAAAAAGCAGCCATTCGTGAATTTAAAGGCGGAGCTGTAAAAGGATGGTAATATAAAACCAGATTGTACAAATAAAAGGAAAGCGCTAAATCTTCGGGTTTAGCGTTTTTTTGTTTTTATAACAATAAGTGAGATATATACACTTTTATTTACAAAAGAAGTTTTTTACTGTACCTATTTATAGCTATTCAATAATAATGATGATTTTATTTTCTGGCATTTAATTAAATGAGATTGTATTACCTCAAACAGTATCTTTGTGTACCCAAGAAAATTAATACAAACAAAATGACTCCACATCAAGATTCTTCTGTGTCGTTCGACTTTTTAGATACACTTAAAACCCAAACTGCTGTTGCGCATAAAAGACTGGAAAGTTTACCGGTTTCTTCGTGCATTCTTTCAAAAGAAATGAAAATAGACGATTATGCACATTATTTAAAATTGATGTACGACGTTCACCATAACGTTGAAGAAAATATTTTCCCGATACTTTCCGGTAGTATTGAAGATTTAGAAAACAGAGAAAAAAAGCACTTAATCGAAGAAGATCTTGCATTTTTAAAGTACAATAAACCCGTAGCAAATTCCGTTTTTAATACACAGAACCTAACAATACCATTTGCGCTTGGTATACTATATGTTGTGGAAGGATCATCTTTAGGCGGCCGTTTTATATTGAAAAACATAGAAACAATTTCCGGACTTGATCAGGGAAAAGGCGTTTCGTATTTTACAGGATATGGCAATAAAACAGGAAGCCAGTGGAAATCTTTTTTAAATGAATTAACAGCTTATCAACAAGAAAATAATTGCGAAAACGAAATAATCGAAGGTGCAATTTATGCTTTTGACAGCATTCATAACCATTTCCTGCAGACCCAGAAAAATGAAAATTAAAGATATAGTAAATCGGGAAATTGTCACATTAACAAATTGTGAAAACGAACCCATCCATATTCCGGGCAGTATTCAGCCGCATGGTTTTTTGATAGGCGTTACTCCGGATTGGAAAATAGATTTTTGTACCGAAAATGTTTCAGTATTTATTGATTTAATTTATAAAGAAATAATAGGAAAAGATTTTAGTGAAATTTTCGGAATTGAGGTACAGAAAGAAGTTTTGAACTATATCAACGATGATAAAACGCGGTTAATTCTTCCGCTTGAAATTGGACTTTTAGGAAAAATATTTCAGTTAAGTGTACACAAAAGCGGTGATGTTTATGTGCTTGAAGCAGAACCACATTTTGAAGGCAAAGAAAGAATTGTCGAATTGTACACCAGAACGATAGAGTTTATCACTAATATGAGCAGCACAAGAACGCTGCAGGAGTTATGTGCATTGGTAGCAATAGGAACACGTGATATAACAGGTTATGATCGTGTTATGATTTATCGTTTTGATGCCGATTATAACGGAGAAATTTATGCTGAAGATTGTCGGGAAGATTTAGAACCGTTTTTAGGATTACATTATCCGCATACCGATATTCCGGCTCAGGCACGAGAATTATACATAAAAAACCAGCTGCGATTAATAACAGATATTAATTATGAACCCGTCCCGATTTTTACTGTTGATAATGCGGCAAATAAAAATCTCGATTTAAGCCTTTCTGTTTTAAGAAGTACATCACCAATTCATGTTGAATATCTTAAAAATATGGGCGTTGGAGCCACGCTTACCATTTCCTTAATTCATCATGACAGATTATGGGGATTAATTGCATGTCACCATTATTCAGCCAAAAATATTTCGCCCGAAATCAGGCTTGCAGCAAAACTGCAGGGACAATTTATAAGTTCGCAAATTGATTTGCGACAATCTACAGATGAATATCAGATAGCACGCAAAACATCAGTGGCATTAGAACATTTAACTGGTTTAGATTTGCCTTTAAATCCGTTATCATTTGCAACTATAAGTACAGATCCTGAGTTATTGAATCTTTGTAATGCCGGCGGAGTTTCTATTAAAGTTGGCGGTGAAATATATAAACACGGCATAACACCATCTGACGATGATATTAATGTGATAATTGCAAAGTTTAGGAACCTCGCTAAAGAAGGAATATTTACAACCAATAAACTAACCGATTATTTACCGGAATTTGATGATAATCCATCAAATGTTGCCGGAATTATTTACCATTCGCTTGGAAGTGATAATAATATTATCTGGTACAAACCAGAAACAATATCCGAAATAAAATGGGGAGGCGATCCGGAAAAATCGATTATAAAAGACAGCAAAGGACTTCATCCGAGAAATTCATTTAATATATGGAAGGAAATTGTTAAAAACCAAAGTACTATTTGGCTCCATCCTGAAATAAGTGCTGCGGCAAGTTATGCGCACGCACTTCATAATCAGATTATTTTGTTGATGCTGAGTGAAGAAGAAGAAAAATACCGCAGTCAAAGCGAAGTTTTGAAAGAAGCAAACGCCGAATTAGAAAATATCAACTGGATTAGTACGCACGATTTGCAGGAACCGTTGCGAAAAATTCAACTTATTATTTCTAAGTTGCTTATGGAAATTGAGAATGTTTCGGCTCAGTCTATTTTTGAATCTTTACAGCGTGTATCAAATTCAGCCAGCAGAATGCAGGTTTTATTACAGGATATTCTTAAATATACCCGAATAAAATATACCAAAGAAGCACTTCAGAAAATTAATCTGAATAGCATTATGGAGGCAACTCTTGATGAAATGAAAGAAACAATTACTGAAAGCAACGCCGTAATTGAATATGAAGACCTGCCTGAAATTTACGGAATTCACTTTTTAATGAAACAATTGTTTTCTAATATTCTTCAAAATTCATTAAAATATGCCTCTGAAGACAGATTGCCCATTATTAAAGTAACATCTTCAAAAGAACCTGAACCGTATAATTTCTCGCATAATGTCTACTGTCACTGGGTTACTTTTACAGACAACGGAATTGGTTTTGAGCAGGAATATGCAACCTCCATTTTTAAAATATTCACGCGTTTACATACACAAGAACAATACGGCGGCTCAGGAGTTGGTTTGGCATTGTGTAAAAAAATAATGCAAACCTGCGGAGGAACTATCCGTGCTGATGCGAAACCGGTGAAGGTACCGCAATAACGATTTATTTTCCTTGTGATCATTTAATTTCGTTAACGTAATTTATAATATTTGCTTCCACAAACTCAAAACCCGACAGGTTTTAAAAACCTGTCGGGTTTACTTTCCATTCTTCGCAGTGAAAACACACCGTTTTGTCATTTCGAGGAACGAGAAATTACAGAAGTAACTCGACAAAGCTTTGCGAACTTATTAGAATTATTACTCTTTTACATTCTTCAAATTCTCCTCAAAATAACGGCATATAACATCGTTTGCATATTTTTCGCCTTCTAAATTATGTGTTCTGCCGGGTAATAATAAAAGGTCATACGGTTTTCCGGCTTTTATTAAAGCATCAATCATCCTTACTGTTGTAGAAAATGGCGCGTTTGTATCGCTTGTTCCGTGAATAAAAAGCAATTTTCCTTTCAGTTTATCGGCATGATTTGTATTTGTTCCAAAATCGTAACCGGATTTATTATCCCTTGGAAATCCCATATACGGTTCATTGATTTCGGCACCTTCCGTAAGTTCGCCGGGAGCAGAAGCAATTCCGGTGCGATATAAATCCGGCGCCATTAACATAGCACGAATTGCAAAATATCCACCCCACGAATGTCCATAAATTCCGATCCTTTTCATATCCATAAAAGGATATTTTTGCGAAAGCTGTTTAAACGCCGCAACACGATCTGCAATTTCATATTTACCAATATTTTTGTAAACGGCATCCTGAAATTTTTTGCTTCTTTCAGTCGTTCCGCGTGTATCAAGTAAAATTGTAATGTAACCCAATTGCGCAAATGCCTGCGCTTTTAATGATGCGCCCGTTGTGGGAATAAATCCATGCGGAACAATCGTCATGAAAGGACCTGCATAAACAGACTCTATTACAGGATATTTTTTGGCAGGATCAAAATCAAAAGGTTTGTACATGATTCCGTAAATATCCGTAACGCCGTCATCAGCCTTAACAACAAAACTTTCAGGTGGATTAAAGCCAATAGCCTTGATTTTACTAATATCTGCCGTATTTAATAATTGTAGAAATTTACCATCGTTGGTTCGTAACTCAAATTTAAACGGCTTATCGAGACTCGAATAAGCATCTATAAAATAATGTGCAGATGGAGCAAACAAAAAGGCATGATGATATCCTTTTGCTTCGGTTAGTTTCCTGAAATTTTTCCCTTTAAAATTAACTCTGTAAAGATTAGTTGCATAAAGATCCGTTTCGGCATTCGCGTTAAAATAAATCCAGCCTTCTTTTTCATCGACCTTAACAACTCCTTTTACAGGAAAATTGCCGGAAGTTAAACGGCGAATTAATTTTCCGTCTAATCCATACAGATAAAAATGTTTCCAGCCGTCTCTTTCTGAAATCCAGATAAAATTTTTGCTGTTTTTGAGTAAAGTAAATTGCTTTTGCCAGGTATCAATAATAAAATCCAATCCGGCTACAAACGTTTTTTGTTCTTCGGTAATTATAATTCGACTTGCACCCGTATTTGGATTTGCAGCCAGCAATTCTAATTTATTTCCAAGTCGGCTAAGACGCATAAAAAGAAACTCAGATCCGTCTGTTGTCCATTCCAGCGGAAAAATATATTGTTGAGAATCTGCGCCCGTGTCTATTTTTATTTGTTTTTTTGATTCAGTATCAAATACAAAAAGTTCCGGTATTTCTATAGTTTCACCCGTTTTTGCATACACATAATAATTTACTTCTTCAAGTGGTTTCGAATAGTCAATTACAGGCAAATGATGTACATTTCGTGCGTCAGTTCTTTTTCCGATAAATCTTTTATTATCTGGCGACCATGCATTTGGCACAATATCCCACGCATAAAATTCGGCACCATCAAAAGTAAATTGCTCTGATTTTTGGTTTTCAACATTCGTCAGCCATAAATTATTTTCTTTTACATCAAAAATCCACTTTTTATCCGGCGAAAATAGGGGAGCGGCGGCTGCTTTAGGATTTTCGGGAGTGGCGTTTAAAGGAACAATTTTATAATCTTTTAAACTTAATTTGAATTTTTTCTTTTCGACTTCAAACTGAATGGAATCATTTCCGTTAACGAAAGTAAAATCAGTAAAAGGAATTCCTTTATTTATAGGTTCCTGCTTTAGAAAAGGTTTTAAAGCACTTCGAAGCCGTTCCGTATCAAAAAAAGGAGTTTTTGTATTTTGTTTAGGATCAACCAGATAAATTACGGTATTATCCTGAGTTCCTTCGGCAAACCAAAAACGGTCACTATCCGTATACCAATGCGGCACAATTCTCATTCCCTGAATAAACGTGTGAAATTTTAAATATTTTTGATATCGGTCTTTATTTATACTATCCGTTTTTTGACTATAAATAATAGACGTTGACAATGTCACTAAAACGCCCAAAAGGCAATTTTTAAAGAAGGTTTTGATTTTCATTTTTGATTGATTTTGATTGATGATTATTTTGATTGATGATTATTTTGATTGATGATTATTTTGATTGATGATTATTTTGATTGAAGTATGCTTTTTATTTTTTACAATTCGCTGTTATTTTGCCCAATATGTTTTTTAATATTTCCAGTTCTTCAACAGAAACTCCTTCTAATGCCGATTTTCTGTTTAAATTGACAATAGGTTCCATTTGTTTCAAAATATTTTTTCCATCTTCGGTTAAACTAAGACTAAACCTTCGCCTGTCTGAAGCATTAAAATTGCGTTGAAGAAAATTTCTTTTAACCAACAGCTCAATAATTCGGGTTACAGAAGCGTGATCTTTAAAAGCCATTTCTGAAATCATTTTTTGTGATATATCCTCATTTTCTTCAATAATACTTAGTATTAATCCCTGATCTATAGTGATATCAAAACCATTGTTTGTAATGTTTTTTTGAGCAAATTGTCGGTATGATTTAATAGATTCTTCTATGCTGTAAAAAATAGTCTGCTGTGGTTTTGCCATAATGTTTTAATTTTAGTGATGTAAATATAATTGATATATCACATAGATAAAAATTTATGGACTTAATTTTTTTCTCTCTCCACAGGTTTTAGAATTCATCCATAAATTGACATAAAAAAAATGACGCCTGAAGCGTCATTTTTAGTTGGTTTACTAATTAAATTGGTTTACAGAATATCTTTTAAAAGATTTTTGAGTTCGTTAAAATTGTTAGGTTTAGTCAGATAATTTTCAGCTCCCATTGTTTTATGATGCACAATAGGTGCGGGACCCGTCGAAAATAATATTACAGGTATATTTTTGATAATGTCGTTTTTTTTAATCTCCGCCAGAAGCTCAAGGCCAGTCATAATTGGCATATTGATATCTAAAAAAATCAGATCAGGTTTTATTTCCCTACTGGTTAATTTTTGTAAAGCTTCTATAGGATTATGCAAAGCCATATATACGGCATTTGAAACCCCTTCAAGAGCCTGCTGGAAAAACTCGCAATCATCAAAATCGTCATCAATTTGTAAAATAGTTTTATATTTCATTAGTCTGGTATTTGGTTTAATTGCTTCGCTATTTAAATAGCTTTTATTCTATAAATTTTCTTATGAAAAAATAAACTACAATAATTTTTACTGTAGGATTATAACTATTTTTTCGAAAAACTAATGATAAAAAAACTTGTCTAATAACAAGTTTCCACATTTATCTGACAATATTTTCAAAGAATCAGAAAGTCTAATTTATTACTTTCAAATTTCGGATAAGTTTATCCCTGCAATGCTTTTGCTATGCAATTGGACATAAATATATTAATGTCAGAGATTTAATTCTGCAAAAACAACTATATCTATCCTAATATTTATAAAAATAATCTGATGGTTTTATACCAATTTACATAATTTTTTGTTTTTGTTATATAATTTCCATGTTTTAATTATAATTATTTTGAATGCACGATGATTTTTGATTAGATAGTTTAAAGTTTAATGCCACAGATTAAAAGATTAAAAAGATTTTCTATGCTCCGGGATAACGATATGTTATTTCCCAAACACCCGGTCTAACCATTATCACATTAGAAGCAATAACAACCGTACTTATATTTTCCATAGGAGGACCAACATTTATAGGTTCTTCAATCATACAAGGTGCTCCAAAATAAAAAAATTCAAAAGCACCGCCTTTATCATTTTTTCCTTTAATCCCATATTGTTGTCCTGTAAAAAACTTTTTCGCATTCACTAAACTTCTTAATTCAGGTGCAATTTCTTTGGCGGTATTGAATTCTTCTGCGTCTTGCTGCATTTTAAGCAACACATGCAACGGAAATAAAAACATGCCGCCTTGTTCTGCAATAGCATCTTCGATTCCTGCATTTAAATCATCAACTGCAGAATCTGCATTTACCAATTTTTGGACAGCTTCCCGTAAATTTTTTGCTCTTGCAAGGTCATTTGCTTTTTCCAGCAATGGTTTAATTATGTTTAATTTAGATACAATTAAATCGTCTAATAAACTAGGGTCTAACACTTTTTGAAGCTTCTCTATTGTTATTGTCAATTTCTTTTCAACGGTATGATGAGCTGCTTGCAGTAATTGAAGAATACTTTTATCCTCGCTTAATGCCACTATTATAGCATCGGCATTACCCAGCTCAGGAAATGTTGAAGATATCCAGGAGACAACATCTTCCGTTTGAATTCCATGCAATGAAGGAGCCCATTGTTTGGCAACTAAAGTTCTCTCCTTGTTTGGATTTAAGGTTAAATTTTTGGTGTCATTTGAAGAGTCTGAAATACCAAAAGCGAACTTATTACCAATATTTGGAGTTATAGTATCTATTGTAGCTGGATCAATAACTCTATTTGCTGCTTCTCCCGGACCTGACGGAATAGTCGCTTTAGGAAAACCTGCGCCTCCTTGTGACGTCGCTTTCATATTCCATGTTACCGGTATTCGTCTCGGAATATTTATAACTTCATTTAAAATTGCTATAAGATGTATCTTAGAACCTATTTTTATATGTGTAGTGCCTATAGGTGTACCGGAAATTATTTCCTGGTCTAAAATATGTTTAACGGTTACGGGATAAGTTGGACTGTCATAACCAACTTTTACATTAACCGTTACAGTTCCTCCTGCCTGAGCAACTTTTTTAGTCTCCTCCTCCATAGTTTGGGCATAAGCGGGAGCGTTAAATTCAGCTATTTGCGGAGCTAAATTCCACATCTCAAAAGAATCATCCTTTCCGCCCACCAATTGGTCTGCCACCAAATGTCCGGCATCATAGAACTTTTTAATATCGGCGCCTTGCAATAATAACTGTTCAGCACGTGCCATACTTGTTATTTTGGATAAATTGCCATTTTTTTTGCGTTCTGTAGCCCTCAATGTATTTTTTTTGACTTCGGCTTGCGCCTCTACAGCCTTAAATTGATTTCCAACAGGTTGTACACCCGGCAAGTTCAATTCTTTGCCTGCTACTTTTAGAACGTCAGTAATTGCCCCAACAGGAGTTTTCTCTGAAACTCCCGAAACATTTTTAATCTTCTTTTGTATAGTGGTATTTGATTTTCGTAATCCTTTTTTAATCTTTTTTTCAGATGGCATAGTTTGCTTTAACTGCAATGCCTTTGCACCCATAACATCAGCTTCATTCTCTAAACCTTTATCATCGTTTACATTCACCTTTCCCTTCATTTGCAAAGTAGGTTTTACACGACCTTGTTTTTGCTGTACAACATGCCAGGCTTCGTGTGCCAAATGTTTTTCCTGACCCGATGCAACATGAATATCTGTTCCCTGAGCATAAGCGTGGGCATTGAGCTGCGCCGGTTTATCAGAGTTATAATGCACTTTTACATCATCCATAGCATGACCGGAAAGATTTTCGATTCCTGATTTTAAATTATCGGGCAAACCCGTATTATTCTCTTTTCTTTGTAAAATAGAGGCAGGGCGATTATCTTGTAGTGCTACGGCTTTATTTTGAATTGTTTTATCCGTGGCATTACTGGCAGAACATTGTTTTTCTTTATTATTTTGAGAATATTCCATGATTTTAAAAACCGTTTACGTTTATTTTCTATCCTTATTTTCTCAAATGATCCCAACTCAATTTAGAGTGCACCAGCGGATCCATTCCTTCAGTTCTAGGCAAGTCCATTCTTTCTAAAAAATTTATAAGTTCATTCTCTTCACCTTCAGTCGCAATTTTTTTATAAAATGCCCTCCAGCCCATAATATTAGACAATTGACTAGAATCTCCCAGTTGTACATACCAGTCACTTTCTGCCTTTGTAGGATCGCTGATTCTGTCTCGTCTCGCGGTATCAAAAGCTCCCGTTTCATGTTTGGTTATTCCTTTTAAATAGTATCTGACTTTAGTATAAATTTCAAAATATTTATCCTCATTAGACACGCCCGGAGTTGTACTATGACTTTGTCCCTGCATAATAAATTGCCATGTATGGTCAAGGTTTTTAAATTTTGATCTTCCTATACCGCTTATTTCCCGTTCTTTTACAGATGCTGCAAAATGTTCCAGCGTTACCCAGTCAGAACCTGCCCCCAGTATTTTTGTAGCATAATGAAATGCACCTTCCTGTCCGGCATTATAATTTTTTAACTGATCTTTATTTTCATGTGTAAGTTTGTTGCCAAGCAAAGTAGAAGCCTGTACATCACAGGCTCTGAAAAGCACCAGATTATCAGGAGAAAATAAATTCTGGATAATTTCCAGATTAAAATTATACTGGTGAAAAGGCATCATATCTACTGGCTGATTAGGAAAAACACTAATTAATGCACTTAGGTTATCCCGAATAGAGTAAACAATCTGACTTAATAAATTTGGGTTGTCACGATCCTCCTCATCAAACCAGGTTTCAAGTAACGTTTGTTTGGCTGCAATTAATTTGGCCTTTGTTAAATCAGTTTCATAAAGCGGATTTTCGACTGTTCTAATTAATTCTAAACCAACATGGGCAAGATTTTTAGAGTCTTCATCAAATTCCCCTTTGTTTGCAATTTCTCCGTTAAAAACTTTTTTAAAGAGATTAAGTGACGTTATCAATTCGTACAAAGAACCTCTAATTGCAGAAACAACTCCTTTTGAAAGACCAATATTCTCAATTTTATGTTTGGCCGAATTTAAAATCAATTCCCTGTAAGCCTTAATGTGAGGTAACACATGCAGCTCATATTCCTTTTGAACATTTTCTGTTTTTTTCGATTCAAAGAAATCTTCTTTTACATCTTTTCGTTTAATTTTTTCCTTTCTCCCTTCATCAACTAAACGATCCGTTTTATAACGAAGCCCCGCTTTTAGCATATTTTTATCAAATAATTTTTCTGTTGTACGAGGAAAAATTTCTAAAGGCGAATTCTTAATCATGTTATTCATAATAGGAAAAGCTTGCGAGTGCTCAACAAAAAAATCATGATTAGGACTTCCCATTCCCGTGAGCATCACTTTATTATCTGATTGGGAATAAATTTTATTGTTTTCGGGAGCTTTTTTAATCGAATAACGCTGAATAGGCAAATTGGTTGCTGCACCTTTTGCACCGGATAATATAATAGTGTTATTATGAGAATTTGATTGCATTTGCAATGCTTTTGCACCCATGACATCAGCTTCTTTCTCTAACCCTTTATCATCATTTACGTTCACCTTTCCTTTCATTTGCAAAGTAGGTTTTACGCGTCCTTGCTTTTGCTGAACTACGTGCCAGGCTTCGTGTGCCAAATGTTTTTCCTGACCGGATGCCACATGAATATCCGTTCCCTGAGCATAAGCGTGGGCGTTGAGCTGCGCCGGTTTATCAGAGTTATAATGCACTTTTACATCATCCATAGCATGACCCGAAAGATTTTCGATTCCGGATTTTAAAGTATCGGGCAAACCGGTATTATTTGTTTTTTTTTGCAAAACAGAAATAGAAGAATTGCGATTATCTTGTAGAACTTTTGCTTTATTTTGAATGCTTTTGTCATTCAAACCAGCAATGGATTGCGTTTCACCCTCTTTTATTTGATAATTTGATTGTTCCATGTTTCTAAAATTTCATTATTTATTTTTTAAACCCTGGAATGTTTTACAGCATTAGTTTTGCTTTCACTACCGCTCGAAGAATGAGAACTTGCTGCAACAGAACTTGCTGCAATGCTGCTACTTTCAGCAATAGCTTCCGGATTACTATTTTCTTTTGTTAATTTCCCCTTCCAGTTTAAATCGTCCTCTCTCTTTGCAAAAATGTTTATTCTTAGCATATGCATATCCTTGTCTGTGAGATCTATACTGAATAATTTTTTCCATATTTTTTTTATTAGAATAATTTCTTCATCCGGCTGTTCTGCTTTAGCCCATCGGTCTCGTATTGTCATTAATTCCTTCAGACTGCTTATAAGAGCATCAACAGTCCAGATATGTCTGTGTCCTTCCATATTTTGCTCAATTGTCATTTTATTTACATAGCCCTGCATTATTGTGGCAAAATTTCCTTTTTGAAGTATTGTAAAAAAATGTCCCATTATTTCAGTGTCTACATAAAATATTACGGCTATTTCTACCCCGTTATGACTTTTGGCTTTGTTCATGTTACCTGCAAGATTATCAACCCCTTTGCCTTCAAATTCAGTTTCTTCGTCAGGCCCCGTTTCACCAATAGCTTTATAGATTGATCTTGCGGCGTCACCACATTGATCTTCATTCAATTTCTCAATACTGGATTTTACATTATTAATTGCATCCTTTACAAATTGGTGATCAACTATCGCTTCCAAATTTTCTCCATAAAATCCATTAGCGGTATTAAAGAGGGTGTTTTGTTCAAAATCTCCTTCATCAGGAGGAGAATATTTACCAATAACATCCTGATATTCATTCATTACAGGTTCCCATTCAGGCTTTACATATCTAAATATTTTTCTTTGAATAGTTGCTTTTGAATTATCTAAACTGCTGAATTTTGGCGATTTAGAAATCTTTCTTTGATGAACAGATCCCGGTCGGTTATCAACTAAATATCCATCTTTCTTTTGTATAACAGAACCACTCCGGTTATCTTTCAAATAGTTGACAGATTTATTTGAATAGGAAGCAGATGATAAATTAACAGAAATTGACTGTTGCTTATTTTCTATTGATTTATCATAATATTGCATTAATTACCTCGTCTGAATAAAATTTGCAAAAGCATTTTCATCACTATTACAAAGATCATAATCATTAAACTTATAAAAAGATAATGTGTCAACCTGCTTGTTTAGAAAATTGATTTCATTACCCTGATATCTCGAAATATCAATACCAAATACAGAAAAATTATTTGTTGCAGTTGTAGTCATTCTTAGGCTTTTGTTTAGTTAAAGATTATTGTTGATTTAATTTTTTTAGTATTTCTTGTTTTATTCAGGCAGTAATAAAGTCACATCTACGGGGCTTAAAGCTCCCGAATAATCAATTGCAGAACAAAACGGATTATTTTTAATAAGAGATTTTAAATATTCAAGTTCCCGATCTCGATACGGCAATTCGACTTTTTTTCCTGTAAGGAGTTGTATTAAATAATCATTTTTTATTGGATTATAAGTAAATAACGGCTCACGAATGATATAAAAAATATTCTCCTCATTGATGATAAAATTGTTCTTATAAATAGTCGTTTTTACTTCCTGATGATGCCTTTTTAATAAAAAAATCACATAAGATTCAATTTTATTTAAAAGCTCATCAATCACTTTTTTATCCGATTTAAAAATTAAATAAACACTTTTGGCAGTAATCAAATAACCGTTGACAATAAGTTCTTTATCTTTTATAAAATGATTTAAAGTTATCGCTATTATGGTATTGATATAATCCAAATCAAAATGAGTTTTCCAGTTTCCTAATCGAAGTTCTGCCTTATGATTATAAAAGTGTTTTCTCGCAATTAATTGTACGGGTTTGTCTTCGATTTTTTTCATAACAGCCTTTTTTATTTAATATTAACTTGAACGAAAAACCTGTTAGGTTTCTATGTGTTAAATATTTTTTCACGCAGATTTAGCAGATCGCGCAGATTTTATTCTCATTTTTGTCATCCTGACGAAGGAAGGATCTTCGCAAGTAACTCCGCCACGAGGTTCCAATCTTTGTACGTACTCAACTATGTTTGTTTTAATAAGTGAAACGCTTTTTTTAAGCATACAAAATCTATGTTTCTATGTGTTATTTTTTTTTCACGCAGATTTAGCAGATTTTTTTTTATCATTTTAATCCTTTCGCTTGAAATGACAAACCAGACTCAATTCATTTGCGTCACAGCCAATGTTCTGTTTTCCTTTTTAAATTCGCGTCGTATTCCCTCCATTAAATCCTGATATCCTACAACAGTTTCATTTTTCTGAATGGCAATCAAGGCACAATAGCGCAAAACATTTATAATCGCTCCGCCCGCGAGTTCATATTGTTCAGCGATTTCTTCTAAATCAATATCAGGATCAAGTTTACATTTTCCCGAAAAAGCATTTTCCCACAACAAAAAGCGTTCATCCGGACTTGGCATTGTAAAATGAATCATAGACTGAAAACGTCTTGAAAAAGCCTCATCCATATTTTCTTTTAAATTGGAAGCCAATATCACAACGCCCGGAAAATCCTCAATTCGTTGCAATAAATAACCCGTTTGCTGGTTTGTATGCCTGTCATTGGAAGACGAAGCATTCGTTCTTTTTCCAAAAAGCGCGTCGGCTTCATCAAAAAACAAAATCCAGTCTTTGTGCTGCGCGACATCAAATATTTTCGAAAGATTTTTTTCTGTTTCCCCAATATATTTTGACACAATCATCGAAAGATCAACCCTGTAAACTTCTCTGTCCGTACTTTTTCCCAATAAAGTTGCCGTTAATGTTTTCCCGGTTCCCGGCGGACCATAAAAAAGTGTTCGGTAGCCCGGTTTTATTTTATTTTCCAATCCCCATTCATTCATCAAAGTCGATCCGTATTTTAGCCACGCATCAATTTCCATAACCTGATCCATAACATTTTCTTCAAGAACAAGATCAGACCAATTCATTTTGGTTGCAATTTGCTGAGCGGGAAACGAAACACTATGTTCCAAACTTGGCAATGTACCCGTTAAAAAATATTGCAGCCATCTTTCGTTAATTGAAATTGTATGATTTAAAACAGGAATATTAGATTCCGTAGCTTCCAGAAGCAAAACCTGTTCTTTCGATAAAATATTGGAAGGATGCAAAACATTCAGCATTTCAAGTCTTAATTCAGGATTTACAGCCGTAACCAAAAAAGAAAGCGTTTGACCCGTTGGCAAAAAACCACTGTGAATTTTATTTATAACACCGCCAAATTCCGTAAAACCACGATCGTACATCGCATTTCTGCTAAAAAAAATATCAAGAATCTCCGGTTTTATCTGTGGCGCGATGATTAGCGCGAGACAAAGCCTTTCATAGAGATTTAAATCCCATTCATTTAGTTTTTGATGATACGAACTTTTTTCTAATTCTAAATCTGAATCACTTTCCGGTAACGAAACATCCTGCCATCGATTTTCATGACCTTCCTGAAGCAGATAACTGCAAATAACCTGATCGATTACCTTTTGCAGCCAGTCCATTTCCTGATTTAAAGCCGTTATGTTTGAGTTAGTTTCCATAATTTGTAAACAGTTTTTCAATATCATCCAAATTGGCGTCGACCCATTTAAAATAAAGCAAAGCCGTATTTGGGTTTAACTCACTCGATTGTAACATATCCAGAAAATGTCCCTGTGCATTTTGAAATATCATTTGCGGACTATAATCTGTATCAGAATGAAAATTCGAACCAAAAAAGCTATCCGTCCATTCGCTCGAATTATTGCTTTTATTGACAAAATCACTTATAAAATACGACAGTTTTTCATCTTGCACAGCCAATTTCTTAGCCTTAAAATAAGAGGGTTTTCGTTTTGTTTCGCGATGGTAATAATCGATGTCTTTAGACTGAATTGTTTTTGTACTGTCATGTCCGAAAATATCGACCAAACCAAAATTTTCTACATCACTTACCAGTTCCAGCTCTGCATTTGCTTCACCGGAAATTGCCAGCGTTGTATTTGCCGCCGTTGCACTTTCTGTAACCACATAAAGCTCTCTGAATGTGAACAATGTCTGGGTTAATTTCAGAATTAATTGCTGCTGAATATCGTTCCAGTTCTTAATTTTTACCGTTTCAGGTTCTTCAGCTTTAAAAATAAAACTGCCTTTATGGGCAAAAGCCAATACTTGTTTGCTAAATTCAAATTCGCCGTCAATTGCGCCATGACCGTGCCCGCGACCGGAATAAGGTTTTGAAATTCCGTCGCTAAAACTCCAGTTTGCTGCATTTTGCGCCAAAACGCCACTTACATCTGCGTCATATTCATTAATAATTGCATTGCGAAATAAGTTTCCCAACAGAATAATTTCCCCGTTTTTTATCTGAAAATAATCACCCGGAAACATCGCGTGATTTAAGGGTTTACTGGGTATAAAACCTCCTGTTTTTAAGTAAAATTGCCTGTAAAAATTTTTATAAATACGATTCATAAACTTAAAAATTAATTTTAGATTTCTGATATTAGATTTTAGATTCTTAATCCCGTAATCCTGCAAGGTTTTTTTCAAACCTTGTAGGTTTGAACATATTACTTGTAGACTTTGAACATATTATTTTTATACTTTGAACATATATTATACCTGCAAGGTTTGAAAAAAACCTTGCAGGATAATAGTGTAAAGAACTTTTGTTCAATATTTTAATAATCTAATACAGCTTACGAAGCCAACGCAGCAGCATTTGCCGCAGCCAGCGCAGCCTGCAATGATTTAAGTTCGATCTGGGCTCTGTTTAAATTAACAGTTGCCAGATTTAATTGTCTCGTTGTTTCATCATTAGCTTTATTTGCTTCCTGATAAGCCGCTTTTGCTTCAATATCGGCTTTGTAAATTAAAGCTTGCGCCGAATCATTATCTTCTAAAACCAAAGGTTCCTGCGAATTGCTTTTTCCGGTTAGCGACAAATAAAGATTTAAAGCCTGTTTTTGCTCCAAAGCCGTTGCAGCCTCAGATTCTAAACAAAGCGATTGCGATGCAAAAATCGATTTTAAAGCGATCAGAGTAAGCGCAATAGCATTGTTTGCATCAGTTCCCGCAGCATTTATTTTCGTAATCAAATCATCTGAAATAAGCGGATTTAATGATTTGGTACGAATAACAAGATTGGATAATTTATTGATGATTTCTACCGAATAAATAAGCTTGTTGATCAAAATCGTTACTTCTTTGGCAACTTCTTCGGTATTTTCGTTTGCTAATGTCATTTTCGAAAAAGCAATTTCAGAATTTGCACTTAAATCAAGTGCATTCTGAACAACCTGATCGATCAATTGTTTGTTGCTCAACGATTGCGTTTTGCTGTTTTCAGCATCAAGCAAATAACCCTGATATTTTAATGATTTCTGACTCAGCGACGAAACAACCGTCGTTTGCTGCTGCACAACGGCTTGCGCATCAGCAACTAAAGAAGTTAACAAATCAATATCTGATTTTTTCTTTTCTGTAATTCCGTATCTCTTTGGACTTGAATTTAATAATGTAGTTTCCATATTTTGCGATTTAGCTCGTTAGCATTATTTGTTATTAATTATTGAAAAAGTGAAATGATCTTCGTTTTCCCAATCTGAGATATTGCTGATATACTGCTTTTTATTCGTTTCAGCACCTTTATAAATAGACACAACAACCGGGATATAAGGTTTAGAATCGATCAGCGCATTACCAAAATTATCAGTAGTTGTAGGATCAATTTTTACCTCATAAACCAAACCATCTCTTGTAGACGGAACAGCAACGCTATAATTGCCTGAAGGAATATTTTCTGCCAGTTTTAAGTTGAAGAAAAACGCATGTTTGTTTTTAATTTCAGGCACTTTTTTAGCCAATATTCTTTCCAAAGCCATATTTAATTGACCCTCTTTGTTTTTTGCAATATTCAAACGCAAATCAGTTTCATTGATAACTGCATTATAATTGTTTTCAACATTTTTGAATCTGGAAGTTTCAGCAGCAATTTTATCTTTATCTTTTACAGGATCAAGTTTGCCTATTTCCTCATTAAAAGCTTTTTTCAGCTGAGCAGTTTTCTCATTTATAGAAACTAATTCATTTGTATACTGAATAATTTCATTTTTTATAGTCTGCATTTCTTTTTGTACAACCGAAACTTCTATGCTTTCTTCAAGATTCTCAAGCTGATTGTTGGTAAATGTATCTTCGCTGTGAGAAAGAAACATACATCTGTATTCTGTAATTGCAGCATCGTCTTCGTCAACAGGAAAAGAAATTGAAAACGGTTTTAAAGTTGGCAAATCAGGATTAACATGATCTCTTCTTTCAGGATCTTCCTGAACAGTAATATCCTTAACCGCTTTTAATGTTTTTTGAAGGCTGAAAGTTTCTGACGGAGCCGATAAATAATCATCATACGTATTAATTCCTTTTTTGTATTCATCTGTAAAAACAGTAAAAAGAAAAATCACATATTTTTCTCCCAAAACAACCATTTCATTATCAGAATCCATTAAATCTAAAAGGCCAATAGAGGCAAAACCTTCTCTTTTTAATTTATCAGATGCTGCAGTTGCATCTTCAACAGCTTTAGTATCAGTTGCCAGTTTAGTTTCGGCACTTGTAACCTCAGTTTTTGCATTGCTAACATTTGTAGTTGCAATTTTCAAACTGTCTGCCGCTACTTTTGCAGAATCTATTGCTTTTGTCTCATTCTGTTTCGCACTTTCAAGTTCCTGCTCTAATGATTTTTGAAGGTCTTTAGCTTCAGCTTCCGCTTTTTCAAGTTCTTTATTTTTTGGCTCTTTTTTAAAAGCTTCTGTTGCTGCCGTTGCTTTTTCTTTAGCCGAAGCAACTTCTTTTGTTAATTTTGTGATCTCACTTTTAATGCTCACAATATGCTCATCGGCATCGTTTTTTTCTTTTGTAGCCAATGAAAGCGCCGCATTTACCTGACGAAGATTTTCTTTGGCCAAAGCCAGTTTTTCTTTAGATAATTTTTCGGCGGCAACAGCTTCAAAATACGTATTGTAATTAGAAGCAATGTCATTGCCCGAAGACAAATCAGGTTGAGATGAACTGTTTGCCGGCGCAATAATCTGCACATGCTGAAGCACATTGCCCATCAAATCCTCAGCTGCAGAAGTCGAAAAGATAGACTTTTTACTATCCTTTACCAAAAACAGATTGTAGCTTTTTACCGGATTCTGCAAACCAAGTTCCGGTGTATTAGTACCTTTTTCATCAGTACCAAAAGGAGCTTTGTAATAATCAAAAGCAACATCATAAGAACTCGTCACGTTTTTAGGAACCCTGACTCTTAAATTGTAATTAAGCCTTTTATTATTAAGATTATAAGCCACTTTTGCAGCTTCAAGTTCAACCTTATTCGATTCAATTACACCTTGTGCAGCCTTTGTATTTACGCTTGCAGCAGCTTTGGCATCATTTTCTGTAGCTACAACTGCCGACATATTGGTAAAATCAGTGTTCGCAATTTTAAGCAGGTTATCGATAGAAGTATCAGTTGCTTTTGCTTTATCCTCAACCGTAGACGAGGCTACTTCGGCAATACAGGCAGAAGCTTCCATCGCGTGTTGCGAAGCTACTTCGGCAAGATAAGCAGTTCTGTTCATCAAATTATAAGCCTCAATACTTTGCTGATAAATTTGAGTTCCGTAATCGGCAGCATTAATAATACTAAAAATACTTCCCATATCGCTCGCCAATCTTACGATCGCGTTTGTAGCAATTTGAATATTTGACGCACTAACAGCAAGATTTGATACCGATTGTGAGGTATAACTATTTTGCTGTGTAGACGACATCACAATATTGGTCGAAATATTTTTAGTTTTAACCGCCTGTTCTTTAACCTTCTGCGATTTGTTGTATTTTTTTGTTGCAGAAGCAAGTTTGTCGTTGGCAATAATCTCTGCGCCTTCGGCATAATAAAGTGTAAACATGGAAGAATTTAATTGGGAATCCAATTTTTTCTTACTCATTTCCTGGCTTTCTAATGAAGCCAATACACTGGAATGTAAATTTTCACTGTAGCTGTTCATAATGGTTCTTTTTATTGATTAATTTTTATTTTAAAGACTTAGTATTTTATTGTTGTGTTAAATGTTTTTTCTCGCAGATTAAGCAGATTTTTTTTATGATTGATATTGCCATTGATACTGATATTGATTTTTACTATTGAATTTTGCTATTGAATTTTGCTATTGAATTTTGACATTGATTTTTGATATTTAAAACTTTAATAAGGCCAGTTTACGTGCAACGGTTTCTCCATCCACGGATATTTGATGATCGAGAAAGCAAAAGGCGATCTGTTAATCAAAACATCATACGCTTTTTTGTCGACCGTTAATTCCCAGCGATCTTCCAGTTCTACCAGTAAACCGTCTCTAACGAGCCAGTTACCTCTAAAACCATCAACAGAACAATCGCCAATATCTGTCCAAAACGAAATAGCCGCCTGTATCAAACCGTTTATCAGGATCTTATTTTCTGCCGAAATTTCTATTTCATCAGGAATGGTATGCATAAGCGACAAACCGCATAAAACTTTATTCAGAGGCAAAAAATGCTCTTCCGTTTTTGTTAATCCGGTTACAACATATTGCAGATATTGAGCAGCGCTAATTTGGTTTTCAATAGTTTTAAATTCATTTTCCACCACTAAATTTAACCGCTCAAAAAGCATAACTACGTAACTGTTTAAAATCACGATTCCGGCATTTCGCACTGCAATTCCTTCTGTAAGAGGCTTTTTAGAAGTTGAATTTGTTTTAATCAATTCAATTTTCGAAATCAGTTCCGTTTCTATCGTCTTTTGAATAATTTGCTTTTCACTATTCAGGACTTCCTTAAAACTAAGCTGTAAAGAGGGCGGAAGCTGATACATATATTTCTCAATATCTGCGATGAAATTCTTTTTCAGAACCCCTTTTTTCGTCACCACTTCCCAAATCAGTTCATTCCAGATTTTATCAATCGAAATAAGTCTCCAATTATCATTTATTGCCGCTCTGAGCAATTTTCGTAATAACAGACTCTGCATATCTTTTGGAGCAATTCCGCGTATCGAAATCAATCCGAGTGTATGATGAAAACGCTCCAGGATTTTTAAATACGATTCCCTGTTTTTATCCAAATGACCAATTGCCGCGCACAAATTATTAAACCTGATATTGCGGCTTAACCAGTCTATTTGTGCTTCGGGAATAAATTCTTTTCGGATAATTTCAGAGAACATTTCCGGAAATTTTATGATGATTTCATTCACCAGAACTTCAATTTCAAAAGCTCCCGAAACCGCAAAACCAGTCGGAATTTGTTTCTGGCATACAATGCGCAAACACCAATCGTATTTTTCCTGTTCAGATAAATTTTGTCCCGAAAACAGCAGCTCAATCTGACTTGTTTCTACACTTTTTTCGAGAATTATTTCATCTTCAATTTCAAAATCGTTTGCGTCTTCATCATCAAAATCAGTTTTAATTTCAGAATTATATTCCATAGCATTAAAATATTTTTCGTTGATATTGCTTTGATTTTGAATGTTATAATTGTTTTTTAGATAAACAGAAAACGCTTTTTCAATCAGTTTCTCAAGCAGTATTTCGTTTCCTTTATAAGCGTTGTAGTTTAAAATTGTTTTCCAGAAAATTACATTTAAATCAGTTGTTATTTTGGTTTTTGAAATTGATTTAAATTGTTTTTCAATACTGCTTATTTGTTTTTTAATCCAATTATTTTTGATCGTAATTCCATTCTTCAAAAAATAATGCAAAATGATTTCGCTTTGTTTTTTGTCTTCTTTTCGAAGCGCAATAAATCTCGAATCATTAAAATTGTTGACCAATAAATATGATAATTCGGTTTGCGCTTGCTGCGACGTACTTTCAATCAATAAAGCGAGCTCAACAATATCAATAGAATTGTTATTTTTAAGCTGAACGAGAAAATTCTTTTTAACCGAAACTCCAAATGATTTGATCTTTTTCGACTGCAATAATTTTGTTATAAAATGAAAATAATCGCTGCGTTTTGTATTCGTTACTTTTCCCGATAAACGAAGAATTACAGTTTCAAGAAACAACGACGAATTGTGTTTTGGATGCAGCAGAATTTCCTCAATTCCAAACAGCAATAAATCATCCGTAAGAAGTTCATCCGGCAAATCAAATTTCTCCTTTGCATTTAAAATTTCATACACAATCTGAATCGTTTCAACCAGTTTTGTTTTCTTGTAATTCGTTGTTTTTATAAGCAATTGCAGCAATTCGCGATTTAGAACAAGCGGAATCATTTTCTTTAAAAATTCCTTATTTCCATACGAAAGCATCACTTCAAAAGCCATTTTAGGATGCTGGTAAATATTTTTGATTAGCGATCTTTGCAAATCGACAAAAAAGACACTTTTCGCCCCATTTTTTTGCAATTCGGTTTCTAGTTTTACAACCAGATTTTTAAAGTGAACGGCAGGATAATTTGAACTGTTTCGGTTTATTTCACTTCGGTAAACTGCATTCAAATTCGTATAAACCACAATCGAATTATTGTTTTTTATCGACGCCGGAATTTTGGCACTCGTAAACAATTCCAATAAATATTCAGGATTTAAGTTGTTTCTTTTGCTTAATTCTTTGATACAAAACAAAAGCAGCGCGGCATTATCCGCATTTTTATTTCTGATTAAAAAAGTAATCCCAATTTCCCATAAAACCTTGTTATTTGTTCTTAGTTTAAACGAACTGCTCAGCTTATTCAGGTACGTAATCGTTTCCATATTCAGCGAAGAAGACGTTTTGTCCAGCTTAGAAAAAAGGATTTTTATAGCCGTTTCATCTAAATCCTGAATCAGGGAAATACACGCATTTTCTGATGTTAAAATGCGGTTTACAATGCGATTAAACTTGGTTTTATTCTCATTATTCAGCGCAATAATCAATTCGTTTAAATTGTCTTTTGCAATTTTAGATTTTCTCTCTTTTGCGTTTGTCAATAATTCCTCAAAAACAGTCCAGTAATCCGGTTTTGATTCCGTTTTAAAATTTTGCTTTTTCTGCGCTTCGTATTCGTGCGTCAGTATTTTTAGCGACTCAATAAAATTATTATTCTGAGTTGTTTTATCAGACAGCTTTACAATCGTATTTTCGATCAGCAAAATCAAATCAAAATAAGCAATGTTATAGTGATTTGCCATTTGCAGAATACTGCTTTTCATAAAAGCAAGTTTATTGAAAAGCGTGCCGCGTTCTAAAAGCAAAAAGTTCAGAATAAAAAACCATAGATTCTTTTTGAAACTCGATGCACTCGTTTGAATAATTGTTTCTTTAACCTGCAAATTCACCATAATCGAACTAAATTCAATGATCGAAGCGCTGTTATTGGGTTCAAGAGCTGCAATTATTTTCGTGATATTTTTTTCGTCAAACTGCCACGAAATTCTCTTGCGAACTTCCTGATGTGCAATTCCTTCTTTTTTAATAACGGCAAGAATTTCAGCCACATTATTTTGGAGTAATTCAGACATAATTTGATTTACAGAGACCTCTTTATTTTGATAATTCCAAGGGAAATAACCTTTCAGTAAAAAAACGGTCAGGTTTTCCAGAGTCGATTTTTCTTTGTTATAAACCGTAATCAGATTTTGTTTCTGACTGTTTTGATAAATAATAAGTTCGGCGATTTTTTCGCGCAGTAAATGGCGAATCTTGGCACTCAGATCAAATTCAAGATCGTTGTAATCACACAAACCCAGATCTAATTCTAAAGACTGAATTCTCCAGCTTTGTTCCGTCGGGCAAAGCTCATTAAATATCGAAGCGACTTCTCCGGGCAACGAAATTTTGCTCCACGAACTCAGGCGTTCCTGAAGTCTGTAAGCCTCGTTTTTCTGGTCAAAAGTAGTATTCCACTTTAGGCGCGATACAATATGGCTATTTATTTCTTCCATTTTTTGTGGCTAAAATTGTGGTTAAATTACTAATGAGATTCATCGCTGACTGAACCGGATTTATTTTAAAATCGGTTTCAGCCGTGTTATTTGTTACGTCTTTATATCGCAGACTTTCATGCCATTGCATAAAATTTGGAATGAAAGTATCTAATTCGTCACTGCTTAAAAACAGGCATTCGTAACTTACATTTGCCGGAATACTGATTTTAAGAAACTGTTTTAAACGTTTTTTAAATTCAGGTGTTTTAAAAACCGGAATAAAGTCCGGAAATAAGAGCAAAACACTTTTTGTAAAAACCAAATCGTTTATGGTTGTTGCCTGATTTTCTGACGGAATTGTGATTTTAAACGCATAATTAGAATGAGCTGTTTTTACATAATTGTTTTGATTTTCTATAGGAACAGTTTCTGTTTTAAAAACATATTTAATGTCTGAAACCTGCAAAAATCCTTGCTGTAATTGTGCGTCTAATGTGGTTTCGTCAACCGTATTTAAGGTGTAATTTATATTGGATACCGCCTGAAAACTTATGTTTTGAATGCTGTATACAGCGTGATTTACCTGATTTTCTTTTATTATTTCCAATTCAAATTTGAGCTGATTGAGCAATAAAACCGTTTCCAGAAAAACAATACCGTTTCTTTTTTCTTTAAACCATAATGCTTTTTGAATGGTTTTATACGTTGCTGCATTTGACAAATCCTGAGGATTATCTTTGATCGAATCTAACTGTTCACTTATAAAATTGGTGTATAAATTGCGTAACCCAAAAATCAAATTCAGTTTTAGTTCAAAGCCTGAAAAATCATTAAAATCCTTTTTTCTTAGTTTTTCTTTCTTGTTTATTTTTTCTGATTTGAATATAAAATCGGTGGTATTTTCGTTGATTTCCAGATAATGTTTTTCTTTTATTTCCGGTAAATCCCAATTTCCATCGGCAGTCATTTTTGAGGCGCTTAAAAAATTATATCCTTTTTGTCTGTTGTACGACAACAAGCCCAGATTTTGCAAATACAAACTTTTTAATATAATCTGATCTTTTCGTTTATCGCCCGTATAAACCGTGTCGTCAATAAGCGCATCGACCACATTTGGCGATTCGCCGTGTCTGGCAAGCAAATGATTGAGTATTTTATTTCGTCGTTTCAGGTTTGTATTTTCCTCATCCATGAGTTTCATCAAACCAAATATGTACGGATTGTACGGATCTTGCTGATATTCCTGCCAGCTTTTTTCTTTTAATTCTGCCGCAGATTCGTTGCCATACGTATAATCGAATGTCGTACTGTTTTTTAATAATGGCTGAATATGCGGCACAGTATATAAGGACTGATAAAAATAACTTGGCGCAAACATTTTGTACGGAACGGGATATTCTAAATGCGTTTGCTCGTATTTATCTTTTAAAGCAAAAAAAGTTTCCTCATCTGAAGGAGCACCGCAAAGCGAATTTTTAAAAGAAAATAGTTTAGAAATATTAGCCAATTGCGAAAACTGATTGGCTAATATTTGATCAAACAAGGTTAAATAACCTTTTAATTGTCGTGATTGCCCAACTTGTACGGGTTTTGAGTGATCTTCTAACGTATCAAAACCAATTCCGTATTGCTGCGGAAATGTGTTTTGAATCGAGAAATACGTATTTATATCCCTGAATTTGCTTTTTGGGAGTTTCGAATTGTCTTTTTTGTTTAAAACCGCAGTCGTTTCTTCAAAATTATCAGTGTTGATATTTAACGGACCAAAAGCATCAAATGGCACATCTTTGCCGTTACAGCTCAATATCAGCGTTTTATTTTTGTATGATGTCAGAATATCGATAAACAACATCTGATCTGGCGCTGCCGTAAGAACTGAAACATTTTTTTGTTCCTGAAAAAGCTGTAATCCGGTTATAGAAACAACATTGTTTACAGATTCGATTACGGGAATTAAATCTATGGTTTGTACAGCGTCGTTTTTATCGATTAAATCTTCGGTCAAAATCCAGCCGTTTTTCAACGCCGGACCATCAAAAATTTCAGCAGCAGAATATCCCGATTGTTGTAAGTTTTCGAACCCTTTTTGTGTTATTTTCGGAAATACAAAATTGCGAATACTGTCTTGCAAGGCTAATAAAACAGCGTATTGATTGGTTTCTTTTTCAATTTCTATTTTACCGCTTATTGTGCAGTTTATGGTTGCAAGCGCTATCGGAACATTAAAAGTTTCACCAATATTTCGGCTTTTATTTAAATAATAAAATGCCGATTTACAAATGTTTATGCGATCAAGTGTATCCTCAATATTTGGATTTATGTATACATAAACCTGATATATTTTATTAAAAGGAAAAATATTGCTGGCTTGCGGCACAATAACAACATTGTTTATATTTTCTATTCCGTCGATTACATATTTTTTATAATCGTTGATCGTATATGGCGAAGTAGTCAGGATTTCATTTGGCAGATAAAACTGATTTTCAATTTCAATTTCTCCATCAATATTGGTTAAAATGTCAGGAATACTAAAATCAGTACAATAACCCAATTCTGTAAGCGCATAACAAAACTGATCCAGAATGGTCATTCCGGGATCACTTGGGTTAAAGTTTGTCCATTCGCTTCCTATATGTTTTTGGATATAAGCAATCGCTTCCGTTTTTAGGGAAGTAAAATCCTGATGTAAAGGAAGTTGCTTTTTTGTTATTTGATTGATTGTATCCATTTTAAACGCTAGAAATTGATGTTATGATTTGGTGCTGTTACCAAAAGTGTTGCTTGTCCGTATGCTTTAAGCATTGTTTTATTGGTTTTGCAATCGGTTTGCAATTTGCTTACTGAATTAAAAAAATAGGTCGAAAACGATACATTATTCACTGCACTTACGCCTTCAATAGTTTGTAAAAAAGTGCTTATTTTGGCATCAGTTAAGGGCTGATCGATTTCAATTTGAGGCGATGAACTGCTAATCCAGGGCGATAAATGAATTTTTAAAGCCTGATTTACATTTTTTCGGATAAGTTCTTCCTGATAACCGCTTTCAATTTCGATCTGAGCCGTCACAATGACATATTCCAAATTAAAATTGGAAACATTTATGGTGGTAAAAGGCGATGCATTTTGCTGTAAAAAAAGTTGGATTTCATTTTCAAGACAATTGGTAACCAACGGATTAAAAGCATCTGTTTCGCTTTCTGCCGGAACTTTTTTTGTCAAATACACATTGCAGGTATTTTGATATTGTTTGTTTACGATTTTTAAATAATAGATTTCATTAAAATTTTCGAGTATTAGTTTGTAATAATCCTCGGGTGTAACTGATCTGTTTTTTGTTTTTATGGTGTTGCTGACACGCTGGTTTCTATTGGTTTCGTTTTCTGCAGCTTTCCCTCCAAAAGATGGAAATGGCTGTATAATTGACGCTATCTGCGGTATCGTAATTTGTGGTTTGCTAATAACATTACCATCAATTTGCGGACTTTGTGTGCTTGCTAAAAAGGAAATTCCGGTTCGCTGAGCCGTAAAGCCGTTGGTTTGTAAAAAAGTGGTTTTCGAATACGATTCAGGATCGCCGGAAACTGCAATAGAAATCCAGTTGCTTTCTCCGGGCATGAAATTTTTATTGTTACTGTAATCTGTCGGAATAGGAAGTTCGATAATTCCCGAACATTTAAATTGATTTGTCCCGTCTGATAAAGGTTCAATTTTGTTCCAGCCGTTATTGTTGAGATAAAAATAAGTAACACTTTCGCCGTCTGTTATGGCTGTCGAATTTCTTGCAAGCTGAAAATAAAGGCTTAATATACTATTGCAAATCAATGAATCGAGTTCGATAAACAAGGCTCCTGAATAGTCAAAAGACGGATAAAGCAAGAAACCTCCGCTGGCATTTTCTTTAGAAAATCCGGTAATTGCAGAGTTTAATGTTGTTTGACTGAGTTCGCTGCTGTCAAATGTTTTATAGGTTATAAAGGGCGAATAAATAAAATATTGAAACGGATAATCGGTAGCCGAGTTATCGAGTTTATAGGTTACACTTGCGTCATAATCTGCTGTAAAAGTTTTGATTTTGGGTGCAAAAGGCAAATTGGCAGCGGCTACAAATTTGTCTACTTTTCCACCTTTTGCCATACTAATAAGGTTTCCGTTTTGCAGCGCAATATCTGCCACAATATTAGGATATAATTCTGAACCAAAACCGTATTCAGGACCTGTCAAACTCATTTTTACAAAACCAGATGAACTGGTATCGGTAAATTTTAAAGGCTGATTCTGAATATTTGGATCTGGTTGCATTCCCGGAATTGGTCCGGGCGTGGTTGCGTCATCTGCAATTTTAAGATTTGAAATGGAAATATACGAGCTCACACTTGTGCTTGTAAAAGGCACTTTTGGATCTCCTTTTTCGGGATCAAATAAAAATATCGGATTGCAATTGTCTTCTTTCGGAACAAAAACAATCTCTGATAATTCGATTTCTGTTTTGCACATTTTTAAATCCTGCCATTTTTTATTTTGAAGCAAATTAAAATTAATGGTAAAACTCGCATTGCTAAACGGTACTTTCGAATCTGGTAAATCTGGTTTTTTATGTCTTATACTGCTAAGCAATCTCGCCAGACTTTTTCGTTGTTTGGTATCTGTTGGCGTATTTAGAATTTTTAAATACGCGTTGTATGCGGCATAATATGTTTCAAAATCTGAAGGGCGTTTATCCCAGTTAATTTCTACACAAAAACTGTCGAGCGGTTTACTGAATATTTCATTGTTTCCGATTATAAAATTGGAATTTACTAACGGAATTGGTCCAAAAGGAGGAAAGGGATTCTTGGTATTAAGTTCTCCAAAATCATTATACAACTGAAAAGTTTTGACATCTAATACTTTTACGTCAATGGTTATCGATGTTATTTTAGGCGGATTAACAGGATTTGCAATGGTTTGAAACATAATTTTAAACATTGGAAAATCACATTTTAATCCATCCGGATTAATCAAAAAAGGCTCGATCGCAATATCAGTTGGCGCAAGAGTAATTGTAATCGTTGCAGTTGTATTCGCCGAAGAATTATTTGTCTGAATTTTTAACTGATTTGGCTGGAGATTAAGCCAGCTTTTTTGTGTACTTAAATAATAAGTTGCGCTTTGTAACAGGCTTATATCTACCGTAGTATTAAATTCAAGACGTAAGGTAATAGTACGTTTTCCTTCGCGCAGCAGCAAAATTGGCGATGCAAACGAAATCCCGATTTGGGTAACATTTTTTTCTGGATTTACAGGAAGATTTACATCAGGATTTAATTCTCCAAAAGTAGACCAGCCCATTATTTTATTATTAGGATCTTTTTGAATCGTGGTTGGTTTTGCAATTGTTTGCAGACTAAATGACGGCGTATTAAACTGATTTTGATAGGAAAGTGTTTGCACGCTTTTAATAACCGCCGGATTTAAATTGACGTTTTGCTGAGATGCAAATAATATTGGATTTTTTTGTGCATCGACCCCGGCATTAAATAAGGTGCCTTGGGGCAAAGTGAAGACGGTATCATTTTTTGCCAGTGTCGAGCACAGAAAAACAGTGTCTGCAAAGGCAGGTAATTCTGTTTGTTTTAAGATTTCGGTATAATAAAAATCAAGGTGTTTTTGCGAAATACCGTTTAACTGTTCTTGCTGTGCTTTTAGCGCATGAACAAAGGAGCGCAAAAGCGTTGTATCCGGAAATTTACTTTTTTTATGACTTAGTTTTTTAAACTCATTTACGGCGTGGTGAATTATTATTTCTAAAAAATTAAACAATCGATCGCCAATTGTGGTTAAAATATTTAGACAAACAGTGGTTGATTTGTTTATTGCAGTAAAAATATCCTGTTCGGTTTCGAAACCAAAAATTTGCCAAAAAGGTCTTTTGTCTTTATTAATGCTCCAAAGAAGATTATCAAAAGAAAGAATTTCATGATACGAAATGCCTGCCATAAATAATCCTTTTGCTGACAAATTGTATAAGTATTGTCGAAACGCCTGAATCGCCCAGAAATCGATGCTTAATTTTGTTTTTACTTCGTGAATGATATAATTTTTAAGATCATACATTTCGTTGTCAATCTGCATATAATGCGTCCAGCGTTCTATAATTTTATAGATAGCAGTAAGGTGATCAAACAATTTATCTAAGGCATTGGCACTTAGGTTTGCGGTGTCCGGCTGTTGCGAAAGTTTTTGAATTTCGGCACAGCTGGTTTTATAAGTGGCGTGCAGGTTTTTATAATTTGTTTTGGATATGGAAGCCATTAAAAAAACGGGATCTTTTAGCAAAAACGGATTCCAGTTTCCTTCAATAGTATTTTTATCGTTGTAAAAATTGATCAGTTTGCTAAACTCCGTCAAAAAGTACAGCCAGTCGAGCTCTTTTCTTCCGTCAATTAAATGAGCAGAAGGAACGAGTGACTCGTTGAGTGAGTTTATGGCACTATTTTGATCAATTACAATCATTATTTTCGGGGTAAATTGGTTCCTTCTTTTAAATGAAAAGGATATACATAATTATGTCTTGTGTTTGTTTGCGAATAGATATAAGAAATCATGATTTGTATTACGCCGTTTTGCGTATCTGTTGCTATCACTTTTACATCCTGAACCAGTATTCTGGGTTCGTAGCGTAAGAGCGAGAACTTAATGGTTTCTATAATTTCGCCTTTTAGTGTATTGTCAATTTTTTTAAACATAAACTGTTGTAAACCAGAACCAAAATTGGATTCAAGTGTACGTTCGCCTTTGCGGGTATTGAGAATAATATGTATGGATTCGTTTATATTACTCGCATTTGCCGACATATTAAGCTGTGAATTTCCCGCAGAAAATGACACAGGAAATGACCATCCTGAACCTAAAAAGGCGTTTTCTTTATTGTTTGCTTTTTTATCCACCTATCATAACATTAAATGCTCCCAGAAGTATTGAGCCTCCGTGAGCGGTTTGATCTCCCATTCTTGCGGCGGGAACTCCGCCTATCATAACCGTTGCCGATCCTTTTATTATAGAATCCGGCGGGCCTACACAAACCAGCATATCGCCAACTCTGGCTGCCGGTAATCCTGCTATTATAACCGTTGGTTCTCCGGCACCCACTATTGGTCCGCCAACATGCGGAATGGGCGGTACTGCGGGAGTTACCATTGGACATTCGTGAAAATCTGTTAGTCTTGCTGCTGGAGGCATATTTTTTAATTTTTAATTAATCATTACCATTGCGCCTTTCAGCGTTAATTCCATTCCGCCGGAAACTTGCGCCATTTGTCCGCCTTGTGCAGAATATTGCATATCTGCATTTTCTTTGATGTTCATTCCTTTTATTCCGACATCGCCGGCGCTTGCCTCAATCGAAACGCCTTGTGTTCCTTTTATTGTGACTGTTTCCTGTGCCGAAATCGTGATACTTTTTTGGCTTGACATATCAATTCCGCTTTGTGACATGACGATACTATTTTGATTTTCATCTTTTATGGTAATTTGTTTGTCTTTATCGCTTATAATGATGGTGTTTTTACCTGGCGTTGCAACGGTCCAGATTTTATTTTCATCATCAAACTGAACGGAGATTCCGGATTTTGAAACGATCGCTTTTATGGTATTTTTTTCGTTTGGATCTAATCCTGTAAATGGTTTTATTTTTGATGAGCTGTACAAACTTCCAAGTATTACCGGAAAACGCGGATCTTCATTTAGAAATCCCAAAATAACTTCGTCTCCAACTTCGGGTAAAAAAAAGCAACCTGCTCCGCTGGTCGAATAAAAATTAGAAAGTCTTGCCCAGATTCCTGCGCCATTGGCATCAAATAAAGGAACTTCGACCAGAATTCGGTATTGCGAATCAGGATCGTTGTACATTTGTTTTACAGTTCCGTTAAAAAGTCCTCTTGCCCCGGGAATTAATCCTGAAGCGGGCGGCGACATCACATCGGGTTCTTCGGTAAACCAAAAAGGCGAAAGTCCTAATGTCACTTCTGAAACCCAGTTTCCCAGCGATAAATCGTGCACAACTCCGCCTATTAAATAATCTCCGTTAAAGCGATCGCCAACACCATTAAATGTCATGTATTTTCCAGGATCGACTAAGCTTGTTCCCTGAAATTTTGCTTCGCCTGTAATTTTAGAATATTCACTTTTAATGATTTGTGCTTTTGACCAATTGGTTAAATCGGCGGTTTCTAAAGGTGCCGAAGTTTGTAACTCAAATGCCGAAAGCCCGATTACATCAGAAAGTTTTTTAGATGATAAATTTCCTGCTCCGGCTACATTTGGCGTTGCAGAACTATTGACCAAAGCCTGCGTTTTATAATCCCAGGTATTTGATGTTACGTTGCCTAATTGCGTTGTGGCATTAAGTCTGGCATTAAATTCAAGCAGATTATCGCCGTATAATACGGTAAGTACAGAAGTTGTGCTTTTATCGGGCGCTTGTACGGTAACTTTTCCGTTTATGGTGGTTACGATTAAGCCGTTTGCTTCGGCAAGAGACAAAATATAATCCCAATCGGTTACATAATATTGTACTTGTTCCGGCCATTGTGTTGTTGTTGCGGCAACATCTGATGTTAATCCGGAATACGTTCCTATAATTGATGTAATAATATCGCTGTCTTTTTTATTGGAATATGTAAGGCTTTTGCGTCCTACAATCATTTTTACGGCTGCATCACGGCATTCAATTTCTAAGGCAGAGCCTAATATGGAGTCAATTCTAATTTCCTGACTCATAATAATTCCCTGAAAAATAGTCACGTTTACAGCATCATAACCTGCTTTTATATTTACGGTGGCGCCGGGAACAAAAGTAGCCGAGGAACTTGCAACAAACTTGCCTGTATTGGCTTCTCCGTCGAGAATTATAATTTTTGCAATCGAAATTCGGTTTACTTTTTTTTCGACATGAATAGAGTAAACAGGATAGGTATCTTCTATCGCATTTCCATCAACGAGGATTGAATAGGTGACAACTCCGCCACTTTTTATTTCGGTTGAAGTGCTCATTAATTTGCTGTATTTACAGGAGGAAATATTAGTTTGCTGATACCGTTTAGGTTTCTGAATTTGTTTAAGCCGTTAAATTCTGCCACTTGTATGTATAGAGAATCGTCGTTCCAGGTTTGTAAGCAAAGCTGAGGCAGGGACATTCCTTCAGAAACAGTGACAATATGCGTAAGATCCGGCGATTCCGGAGCGTCTTGCATGGTCACTGTTTTTGGAGAAATATACTGGCTGAATGACAATGATATTTTGGCTCGTAAAGGGCTTCCGTCTGGTTTAAACAGGGTGTAAGAGACATCGATAGATTCCAGAACTCCATTAAATGTAATATTCTGTCCCCATTGTATTTTTACAAAATTCGGACGGTGAATTTTACCGTTATATGTGTAAATAATCGTTTCTAAAGCGGTTATTTCTTTGTTCATATCGATACGTTTCGAATCTACGACGCCGGTACAGTCAATAACCATTTCAAAAGTTAGTTTATCACTTGGGGTACTTTTATATTTTTGTGATGCCGAGCTTGTTGCTGGAGCCTGCTGTTCATTGTATTCAATGCTTTTTTGCATTTTGATGGTGTCAGGGTTTATCATGAAGGCATACGGATCTCCTGAGAATTTATTTTGAAAATCCTCATCTGTGTATCCTGTTATTTTCATTGGTTCCAGACTTGCCATTTTTTTTTATTTTTTATTAATGGGGTAATTAATTACGCTGATGAGACGGATCACTAAAGTGAAACGCGGATAAAAACTGATTTTTTTTGTTGCTAACGTTTATAGCTATTTATTTGATTTTTTTCGGCGATTAATCTTTTGCATTCTTCCAGAACCTGTTTTCTTAAAAGCGATAATTCTTTTTCTTTCACCACAGAAGAATTCTTCGTATTTGTTGTTACGATTTCTGTTTTAATAATTAATTCTCGTATTTCTATTGGCATAATTATTTTTAAATAAAAAGTTTATCAAAATCTGTTTTTGACGAAATATCAAAATACGTGTAAGCAAGTTCAATCGTTTCAATTGCAATATTGCTTTCCTGAGAGTTTAAGTCAGAAACGGCATATTTTACCGGATAAGCATTATTAAAAGTCCATTGCATACATACAATACCATTTGCGTTAAGCAGTTTTAGTATGACATTATGCGGCTGAATTGCGTTTGATAATCCCTGATCGATACAACTCGAACACCAGTTTATCAACAACGATCCAACGGGTACAATGGCTCTTTTTAGTACTAAGTTCTGGCTGTTAGAAACAGTTGGGAGGCGGTATTTAAACCTGTTTTCGCCTCCACAAACAATTTCTTCTATACTTAATTCTTTAGAAATTCCAGATACCTCTTTGAAAGCCGCATCTACACCTGCAAACGAAAGTGTAAAATAAAAGCTAACCGGATAATCACTATTTGCCACCATTTTTTATGATGAGTTGTTCGTGTGCAATTTCTATGGTATCGACCGCAACTTCATTTCCATCTGATTTTAAATCGGTACTGGTAATTTTAGTTGGCCATGCATTATTAAGTGTCCATTGCATGGTAACGCCGCCTTTTTCGTCTAATAATTTGATAATAACTGTTCTTCTTTTAATCGTATTCATTACGACTTGCTGATGCCAGTCCCAAAAAGTATTATCATTTACAAAAATCCCTCGTTTCATAGTAATATTTCCGTATTTGGTAATACCGGGCATTTTTTCTACAGAAAAAAGCGGGCTGTTACTTTTACGATATTCTATAATTTGATTTTCGACATCCATTCCTGTAACTTCCTGAAAAGCTACTTTTGTCAATTCTGTTCCAAGGTCTACTTCGAACCTAAACTTTGGCATCGGCCATGTTGCGCCTTGTGCGCTTCCGTCATCTGGTGGTGGCATAATATTTTATTTTAAATTAAAAATTTACTTGATTTACTAGAGTATTTATTTGACTAACTAGAAGTTGCCATTTGCTGTTGAAATGTCAGTACGATAAATTCGGCAGGATGTACAACGGCTACTTTTACGGTAACATTCATAAAACCATTCAAAATATCGTCTCCCGTCATGGTCGAACCCAATCCGCAGGCTACAGAAAAAGCGTCTGAAGCACTTGCTCCCTGTAAACCGCCTTGTTTCCAGATCGAAGTAAGAAAACTGCTGATCATGGCAATTACGGCTTCCCACGTATTTTTGTCATTTGGTTGAAAAACATAAGCCTGAGCTGCCAGTTTACAAGATTGTTCCAGAAAAATCATGGTTCTTCTTACCGGAATATATCTCCAGTCCTGACTGTTTCCGTCCAGAGTTCTTGATCCCCAGATTAAAATTCCAAGTCCGTTAAATAATCGAATTGCGTTTATGGATTTACCCGAAACGGCATCGACATTTAAATTAGCCTGCTGGCTTTCAGAAATACTAATTGGCAATGAACCTGCTCCAACAATAGAGGTATTTGCCGGCGCTTGCCAAGGTCCTACAGCGTTATCGACAGTGGTAATAACTCCCGCCATTGCACCGCTTGGAGGCAAAATATTAGCGTCGCTCAATATATGTTTTAAAATGAGCCCGTAAATTGGACTTGCAATCATTAAAGCGTTGTTATTTTGCGTTACGGTCAAAGTACTGTCAGGATTTTGAATACTGGCAAGTATCGAGGCAACAGCTGCATTTGGTGCACTTGGCGGATTAATGATTGGTTCTAATTGTTTGATGTCTCCGCCAAACAGGTTCGTATAATCGATATCCGAATTTTGCATGATCGTAGTTCCAATAAATGGATAATACGCCATTCCGTAGTTTAATCCAACAGAACCTGTGTTCATTCTAAAGTTGGCAATATCCTGTGTATACAAAATTGGGTCAGGATCGTCGCCGCCAATAATATCAAATAAACACATTGCTGTTTGCATTTTTGTTGACTGTAACAGCATTTCCTGCATAAGTGTTCCGTTGTTTTCTAAGCTTAGCAAAGTAGCTTCAGGACAGATGTACATGGTTGGTTCCGGCTCATTTAGCAATAAACTAAGACCATTCGATAAGTCGTTTAACTGCACGTTTGGATTTACAAGCGGAGTTCCCGGTGTCATTGGTTTTTTTGATGCGGCACCATAACTTCCAACAGATACAATGTAAGCGTCGCCGCCGCCATTTTCGTAAAAAAGCCTCACACTATTGTACAAATAATAAACGGTGTTTGGATCTGGCACAATCGAGTAAAATGATCCGTTGATCAGCATATAATCGCCTTTTAGGGGCTGACTTTTTTGCTGTACTAAATAATATTCAGGCGTATATTGTTTACTTGGGCTCGCAGGTGCTGGAGGATCCGGTAAACAAAAGAATGCCTGAAAATCAGAGAACGATGTGATTCGTACCGGTACGTTCGTGTACGATTTTCCCTCGTAGGAGGCTTGTGGTGTGTATCCAATAAATGCCGGTACCGCTGTAGCAACTGCCACAACCGAATTTGGAAAAGCATTTAATTCCTGAATATACACACCAGGTGTTTGGATGGTAGATAAATTCATTGATTCTTAGTTTTTAATGTTCATTTTTAATTCTTTTTATAAATAGATATACATTGGTGATGTAACTTGATTTTGTTGGTTATTTTCGATTATTCCTATTCGGGAAACATCCGGAACGGGAAGTCCTTTAATCAGTATTTTGCCATTTGAATTTTTTTGCTTTGTTGCTGATGACGCACTTTTATTCAGTAAATCGAATTTGTATTTGGGTTTTTCGCTTAGCAGAATATTGGTTTCGCCCGAAGTAAACAAAAGGGACTTTTCGCCTGTTGGCAATGTTACATTTTTGGGACCGTTAAATTCTATGGATTCTTTGCCTGAAATTGTTGGGTTATTTAGCGGAACTGAATTTTTATTAATGATATAATATTGCCATTGGGTTGCTCTGGCTTCAAAATTTATTTCGAAAAGGAGGGAAGTGTTATTGCTGAGATTCTGTTTAATGTCTTCAAGATACACTTTCAAATTTCCTAAGAAAACAGGTCTTGTATTTGTTTCGAGGGTTTGGCTGAGTGTTATTGTGCCTTTGCTATTTTGGTTTTTAGAATTTTGACTTGAATACATAATTTGTCCGAGCCAATTAATAGGTAATGCAGTAAAAAATATAAAATTTGAATTGGACGTTTTTATATCAAACTCAAAATAATCCTGTGAAGCTGTTTTTGAAATATAATCTAATAATGTTGTTATTGAGGAAGTTGTATTGCAGAATAAATCGAATCCGTTTGAAACTTTATTTATTTTGAAGCCAAATTTATCCAGTAATTGCTGTGTTTTATTGGTGGGAATAAGGTGTATACAATTGCATTTGTGGTTATCAAAATAAGAATGATACACCATAACACTAAATGTCTTTATGAAATTACTGTGTATCATATCGTTACATCGTTAGTGATTTTGGTAATTCCTGCAATAATCTCTGTAGTTTCGTGAGCCTGGGCTTTTACGAGTTTCATTTTGTACATGATCGAAGGCTGATATTTTGCTCCCATTGCGGTCCATAAACTATGCATTTGGTGATAGGAAATTTTTTCATATTCAAATTCGAGTCTGGTTAAACCATCCGGAATTGAGGAAGATGTGGAAGCATCAAGATAGTTGTTTATCTGAAAAAAGTAAACAACGGCATCCAGAAATTTTAGGGATTCGTTATAATCGTCAAAATTGCTGCTGATCAGCAAATCTATATTATATCTTTCGGCAGGATTAAAACTGGAATAATTTCCGTTTTCAAGTCTTTTGTTTTGTACATAAAAAGGCTGATTGGTATCTTTTTCGACATTAATTAAGGATAATACGACTTTATTCTGGTTTACTTTTGGGAAATTTCCGTTGGTATCAATAAGATAGTTCAGGACAGTTTTGTCTTCGTCGAGCCCAAAACGGTTCTTTAAAAACTGTTCAAGCAGTTTATTCGTAAATTGTAAAGACTTGTGTATCATTTTACCTAATTCTTATTTGTTCAAACTAACCAGTGAAAGTTTAGTTTTACTGCGATGGTAAAATTACTTTAGAAATCAGTTTGTGTAAGAATTTGTGTATGTACTTTTCGTATACATTAGTTTGAAATGTTTTATTTTTTGTAGACAAAATGTATACAATTTCGTACACGACTTAAAATGGAGTTTTTTAATTTGTATATTAATATGAGAAAGGTTTTTTTGCCACAGATTAAATGATTAAAAAGATTTTTGTTTCTCGCAGATTCAGCAGATTGAGCAGATTTTTCTCATTTTGCTTGTGTCTAGAAACCCGACAGGTTTTTAAAACCTGTCGGGTTTAATAAGACGTATAGTAGGAATGTTTTTTGCCACAGATTAAAGGATTAAAAAGATTAGAAAAAAAATCAATTTAATCTGTGCCATCTGTGGCAAAAAAATAATTAGTGAAAATTAGTAAAATTCAGAAACCCGACAGGTTTTTAAAACCTGTCGGGTTTAACAGGATGAGTAGGCGAACTATTTAAGATACAGTTCTTAAATACGAGATAATATCTTGTTCTTTCTCCAGCGTTAGTTTCTTTTTTAGGCGGTATTTGTGAGTTCGAACGCTTTCCTGATTGATTCCCAAAAGATTGGTAATATCGTTATTGCTCATATTCATTTTGATATAACAGCAATATTTCAGGTCTTTGGAGCTTAGCGAAGGGTGTTTTTTTGCGAGTGACAATAAAAAGTCAGGATTTGACTGCTCAAAATAAATTTTAAAATCGTCCCAGAGTTTCTTGTCATTTGCAACTGCTTTTATAGAATTTGCGATCGACATTAATTCTCTTCTAATCGAATCATCAACGTTTGGATACAGGTAAGAAATGCGTTCTTTTACTTTTCGAAGTACTTCAACCTTTTGATCAAGTTCCATCACATAATGACTTAGCTGTTTGGTATAACTGAGATCATTTTTTTGATAAGCAGCTTCTGCAAAAGAGGGAACGGCAGGTTTTGATTCTGTTTTTTTGAGAAGAAAAATAGAACGAATTCGGGACAGTAAAAAATCGGCATTACTGATTTGATTGAAAGGATACGTAAAAACAATACAGTTTTTCGACCAGCATAATGATTCGCATTCATAACTTTGAGTTAAACATAAGATAGGAATGTCTATTCTGTTTGAATTGAATGGATTATCATTTATAATGGGCTGGTTTTTTTTAAAGCAAAGTATGATTAAATCCGGCTTTAACGAGTTTATGGCTCTGTTAAGATCAATTGCCCTTGTAACGGATACGGTCGAAAACGTAAAATCAGAAATGGCAGACAAGGAATTTAGTACGCTGGTAAGTGCCATAGTATTATCACATCCAATCAATATAGTTTTTTTCTCGAACATTTTTGCGGGCAATATTTCTTGTCGTGGTTGTATTGTTTTTTAAGGTGTTTTAAAATTACAGAATCAATTACTTTTAAAAAGAAAATATGTCACAGAACGGTTTTTTCTTGTCATGAAATTAATTTTAGAAGAAAAAATCCTGTTCTTTGCAGCTTAATATTTATTTAAGAAATGATTAAGGCGGTCTTAAACTATCAACTTTAAAATGCAATATTATTTTGAAGATTGAGTTTAGATTAATTATCATATTTACGTTATGGACAACAAAAAGTTTATATTGAGTTTAAAGAAAGGTAATGAGGCTACTTTCAAGGAAGCGTATCTAAATTACTATGATAAACTGATAAACATTGCCAAACGATTTAATTTTTCAGTTCTCACTCCGCAGGACTTTGTGCAGGAAACGTTTTTAAGATTATATAATAAAAGAGAATTGCTTAATGAGGATGTTTTGTTTGATAAACAATTGTTTGTGATCTGCAAGAATATCATCATTAATCACGTTAACCGCGAAAATAAAATAATACAGCTTGATTCTTCGCATGTTGTAATGGAGGAGGAGGAAACAGATACGGGAATTTTTGAAGAAAGAAGTCAAAAATTATATAATTTCATAAATCAGCTTCCTGAGCAGCAGCAAAAAATATTTACTTTACATAAACTGGAAAACCTTAGCTATAAGGAGATTGCAGCAATGACAGACCTTTCTGAAAAAACAATTGCCAATCATATTTATCTTGCCAGTAAATTTATTCGAAAAAAAATAGAAGATCATTAGGAACTTTTCTGTTTTCGTTTGTTATCTATAAAACGGAAACACAGAAATGAATATTGAAGCTTATAAAACAGATGTTACAACTAAGGAAGATGCAAGGTTTATTGTGGCGCTTCTTCAATTTGTTATTTCTGATTGTATCATGAATTTTGATTTAGAAGATTCAAATCGTGTTTTACGAATCGAAACCAACAGAGACATTAAAGAAATGGTGTATGGTGTTTTTAATAAGCAGGGATTTTATTGTCAGATACTTTAACGCTCCAAAACATGAATGAGAAAAAGATAGAAGAAGAATTGAAAAAAATATGGGACGAAACTCCTGTTTCACATTCTGATAGTACAAAAGAGGCTTCATGGGAAGATTTTCAATCTAAAGCCTTTGTTCCAAAAAAGAAAAATTTTAAAGTCTGGCGTTATGCAGCAGCTGCCGCCGTACTAATTTCTGCACTTGTTGGAACTGGAATTTATTTAAACAGAAGTCCGTTGCAGGATAGTATTTATCTGGCTTCAAATGTAATTGAAAATACGACTTTAAAGATAAAAACTGTTTTTCTGCCGGATAGTTCTAAGGTAGAATTAAGTCCGAATTCTAAAATTGTATATGCCAATAATTTTGAAAGTAACCGAAAAATTCAAGTTTATGGAGAAGCCTATTTCAAAGTAAAAAAAGATAAAAAACATCCTTTTCAGGTTTTTTGCAATGAAACGACAACAACGGTTTTAGGAACTTCTTTTACGGTGAAAGAATTTACTAAAAAAGGGGTGATTGTTGAACTTTTTGAAGGAAGTGTTCAGATGAGTGTAAAAGATCAACAGAAAAAATGGATACTGAACCCGGAGAAAAATTCACGTATGGCCATAATACTGCTTTAGTTGCTGATTTTAACAGGTTTATTGATTTTGATAACGAGAAACTAACCAATTTTAGCGACTACATTGAGACGAATTACGGTTACAAAATGACAATTCCGCAGGAATATATTAATCAGCGAATTACGGTTCGAATCAATAAAAAAGAAGATTTAAAAACTATTGTACAATTAATATCAGAAATGTATAACCTAAACTTTGAAATAAACGATGAATTAAAAGAAGTTACTTTTCAATAGAAAAGAAAAGGATGCACTAGCCGCGAAACTAAACATCCTCCTCATAGTCAGAATAGTAGAAAACTATTCCATTTAATAATTATTCAAAAATACAAAATTTCATGAAGCAGATAATTTCGGCATGCTTTTTTTTATTCAGTTGGTGTATGTTTTCTCAAAACGTCACTGTAACTGTAGATAAAACGGTAACCCTAAAAGAATTCTTTAAACAAATAGAAAATCAATCTGATTTTAAATTTGCTTTTACAGATCAGATTAATACAGGTCAAAAGTATTTTTCTCAAACCAATACGTATAAAAATATCGAAATCACAGCACTTATTAATGAACTTAATAAGAATACGGCGATTCAGTTTTCGATTGTTGGCAATAATATTTTCGTAAAGCAAAAAGCGTCTAAAGCTGCTGCGACTAAAAAAAAAAGTAAGTTAACCGGACAGGTTCTTGATGAAAATAAAGAGCCTGTTATTGGTGCCAATGTTTTTATTAAAGAACTACAAACGGGCGCTACGACTGACAGAAACGGAATGTTTTTGATAGAAGTAGACAAGGGAACGTATACGGTTGTAACGAGTTATGTTGGTTATAAAAACAAAGAAAAACAAATTACGGTTTCTGATGATGAAAGGATAAATTTTAACATGGATGCCGATAGCCAGCAATTAGAGCAGGTTATTGTAACAAACACGAAAGCAGTCGATGTAAGAAATACGCAAATGAGCGTTAATAAACTTACGATGGAAGAAATTAAAAAAATTCCGTCGGCAATGGGAGAGCCGGATCCTTTAAAATCGATTTTGACTTTGCCGGGAGTTACAAATGCGGGAGAACTTTCTTCTGGTTTTAATGTTCGTGGTGGTGCTGCAGATCAGAATTTGATTCTTTTAGACGGAGCGCCGGTTTATGGAGATTCTCATATGTTTGGTTTTTTCTCTGTTTTTAATGCTGATGTGATTAACGGGCTGGATTTATATAAAGGTGGTATTCCTTCTAAATTTGGCGGGAGAGTTTCTTCTGTTCTTGACGTTAGCCAGCAAACGGGAGACTTTGAAAATTATAAAGTAAACGGTGGTATTGGCTTAATATCCAGTCGTTTATTAGTGCAGGGACCGTTTGAGAAAGGAAAAGGTTCGTTTCTTATTGCGGGGCGGACTTCTTATGCGCATTTATTTTTAAAACTGGCAGACAATAGTAATTCGGCTATGTTTTATGATATTAATACCAAACTGAATTATCGTTTCAATGCCAATAATACACTTACTTTTTCGGGTTATTTAGGAAATGATGTTTTTGATATAAACGATCGTTTTTCGAGTACGTACGGAAATACTATGGGAATTTTAAACTGGAAACATGCATTTTCTGGTAAGGTAAATACGAATTTAGCGGTTTTCTACAGTGATTATAAATTTAATCTTGGCATTTCTGCAGAAAGTTTCGAGTGGAATAATACGATAAAAAGTTATGGTTTTAAATATGGATGGAATCACACGGTATCTGAAAAGCTAAAACTAAACTACGGAATCGACGGTCAGTATTATGATTTTAATCCGGGAACGGTACAGCCAACAAGTTCAGATTCGCAGTTTAATTACAAACAGTTAGATAAAAAACATGCTTTTGAAACGTCTGCTTATCTTGATTTTGAACATCAGATTACAGAGAAACTAAATCTTCGTTACGGACTTCGTTATAGTATGTTTTATCGTTTAGGAGGCGAGGAAATTAGTACTTACGAAAACGGACAGGCTGTGGTATACAATCCGTTGTATGATATTTATGAAGAAGGAACGGCAACAGGAACGATATCGTATAAAAGCGGCGAAACGATCAGTAAATTTAATAATCTGGAGCCGCGTGCCGCATTGTCGTATGCTTTTAATGATGACACATCTGTAAAGGCAAGTTATAACAGAATGGCGCAATATATTCATATTTTATCGAATACGCAGTCGCCATTGCCAATGAGTATCTGGACACCAAGCGGTCCTTTTACAAAACCACAGCTTCTGGATCAATATGCGGTCGGATATTTTAAGAATTTTAAAGATGGTGATTATTCTTTTGAAGGTGAAATGTTTTATAAGAATATCAAAAACCGAATTGATTATATAGACGGTGCAGATATTTTGGCCAATAATAATATTGAGAAAGTTATTTTAAACGGTAAAGCCAGATCGTATGGTTTGGAGTTATTATTCAGAAAAAATACTGGCAATTTTACAGGTTGGGTTTCTTATACGCTTTCGAGAGCTGAACAAAAAACGCCCGGAAGAACGCCCGAAGAACCGGGAGTTGCAAATGGTGACTGGTATTTGTCGGGATATGATAAATTGCACAATTTAAATATTGTGGGAAGTTATGTATACAATCCAAAATGGTCTTTTAATGCTAATTTTTCATTACAGTCAGGTCAGCCGGTAACGTACGCAAATAGTTATTATGAGTTTGGAGGAATCAATATTCCTAATTTTTCCCTGAGAAATGAAAACAGATTACCGCTTTTTCATCACCTGGATGTGGCGGCAACTTATACGCCAAAACCAGACAAAAAGAAAGGCTGGCAAAGCTATTGGGTATTTAGCATTTATAATATCTACAACAGAAAAAATGCCGCTTCTATGACGTTTGCAACAAACGAAGATACGGGAGCAAATGAAACCAGAAGACTTTCTATTTTTGGAATAGTTCCTGGTATTTCTTATAATTTTAAATTTTAATGAATATGCAAAGGTTTGTAAAATATAATTTTAAACATAAAGCGCTGACTTTATTTAGCCTTCTTTTGGTATTGTTTTTTTCGTCTTGTGAAGATGTCGTAACGCTTGATTTAGAAACCGGAGAAACCAGATTAGTGGTTGATGCTGAAATTATCTGGCAAAAAGGAACAACAGGCGAGGTACAGACTATAAAAATTAGTAAAACAGCTCCTTATTACAATAATACAACGCCAAAAGTTTCGGGAGCGCAGGTAAGAATTGAAAATAGTAATGGCGATGTTTTTACTTTTAATGAAACAGAACCGGGTTCTTATGTTTGTACCAATTTTGTTCCGGTCATAAACATGGATTATAAACTGTTTGTAACTGCAGAAGGACAAAGTTTTACGGCTGTAGAAAAACTGACTTCGGTAACGCCAATTGATAGAGTAGAGCAAAAGGTTGTTCCTGATTTTGGAGGTGAAGATGTGATCGAACTTACTTTTTATTATAAAGATCCGGTTGATGAAACCAATTATTATCTTACGGATTATAAAAGTGACTTTTTGATTTTTCCTGAATATGAACTTACAAAGGATGAATTATATAACGGAAATGAAATAAACACGCGATTTTCTGATGAAGATAAAATACAGCGGGAGTTATTGTTGATATTACAAACCGCGGTATTTCTAAAAACTTCTATAATTATATGAATTTACTTTTAGAGGTATATGGCGGAAGCCCGTTTTCGATTCCTCCCGGAAATATCAGGGGAAATATTGTAAATACAAGCGACGCTAATAATTATGCGTTTGGTTATTTCAGACTTTGTGAGGCTGATAAAGTTTCTTATGTGGTTAAATAAAGAGTTTTAATATTGATTTGTAATGGCATCTGGCGTAATTTTTTATGTCAGGTGCTTTTTTTATTTGAGTCATATACGGTATACTCAATATATAGCTCATTCGCTTCGACTTTGCCCGAAAGTTCGTTCCATGATTTTTTAATTTCAGGTTTATTCGAAGGATTACAATCTTTATCATATACATCATCCATTAAAAGTATTCGGTTTTTTGTCTTTTCTTTTAAACGAAGATACAGATTTGCCGCAGGCATTTTCCAGCCTTTTGCTTTGGTGATATTAGGATCTGACTTATCTACAGGAATCATTGCTACCAATTCATTATGATTCATCGCTTCAAGGCCTGCTTTAAGCGTTGCATTGTGACTGCAGTGATGTCCTACTTTATAAAGAACGGTTTTTGAAAGTAAACTATCGGCGTTAAAATTATTCGAAAGACCTTTCCATTCAATATCTTTCCATGAAAGCCAGTTTCCTGTTTGTGCATCGCCAACAAATAAAAGAACCTTGCCTGATTCGACCAGTTCAAATGCCAAAACCAAACTGGTGTTGTTGGTGTAAGTATCTAAATATAACGCCATTCTTTCAGCTTGATTTAACCAGTCTGAATCAATTTTTTGCCAATCATTTTTTTTATCATTGTAACTGCTTTTCAAAAATGCCGGATCATTTAATTCCTTTTGATATCCTTTTCCAAAAGGAAAACATTCTTCATCAGGATCAGGATTAGTATGGCGTTTTTCATCAAAATTGGTTAAGGCTTGCAAAAAACTTTTTGCTTCTTCATTTACAATATTAAGTTTAGGATCATACGAATCACCTTTTCCGGCATGAATATCAAACAATAGTTTTGTATTGCGTGGAGGTCCAAGAGCATATACTTTGACTTTTCCGCCATCAATTCCCGGCAAGTTAAATTGATTTCCGGGTTCAAGATATTTGACATTATTATCGCTCATTTTTCTTAAAACTTCCAGCCCTTCTGCCGGTATAGAGGGAGCATCTGCCTGATCAAGATAAAAACCTAATACATCTTTTATTCTATCTGTAGTCTCATCTAAAGAAAGTTTGATTTTTTCGTTTTTTTTCAGCTCCTTGTTGTTTTTTACCAATGCTTTTTTGATATTTTGGAGTGTTTGAGTTAAGTCTTTTTCCTCTCTGCCAATTCTTTCCGCACTCTCGTCTTCAGGATCATCAAGCCACGAAAGCCAGCTTTCTTTTGCTTTTAATTTCAGGAATATGTCTTTGGCATGCTTAAATCCAGAAAGGTGATCATTATGCTGATGTGTTCCTATAACAACATCTAACGATTCTCCATTTTGGTCACTAGCAATATGTTGGGCTATTTTTTTCATTCTATTAATCGATTCCTTACCATTTCTAAAAGAACCGCAATCAATTAACACAGAACTGATTTTTTGTTCTCCATCTTTAAATTTTAATAAAAAACAATCGCCTAATTCACCCACGCGGTACATTCTGACAGTTACGTTTATATCACTCATTTTACTTATAGATTATCGTTAAAATGTAATTTTGCAAAATCGATACGATTACAACTGCAACCGTCCTTATACATGGAGTCATTAAATCCAAGAGATTCCTCGATACCGGGACCTTGTTGAAACTTTAACTGCTCGAGAAATCTTCGGTTACTGCTAATTTTTTTTGTTATAATATAGTCTAAATGAAAATTATTGGCGAGGTTAAAAATTAAAGTACAGCCGCCTCTAAATTTGATTTTATTTGTCTCGTTTAAATCTATTTCCGCCTTTTGGGTTAGCGTAACAATTACCTGCTCCAAAATATTACCTTCTCTTCCCATTCTATAAGCCGGGCGTATTTTATGTACCTCAATATTTAATTTATTATTAGGTTTCATTTCTTTACCTGTATCATCTGTATAAGTTGAATGTTGAGTTGAAAGCCCCAATTTTTCTATGAATTTGTCCCACTTATCCGGACCAAGAAATTCTTGTTTTCTCATAAGAAGACCGTGCAAACTACCCTGACTATCACTATATTTATTAAATATATCTTCTCTAATACTCATCGATAAAATTTCGAGCACATCTTTTTTTACATTAGCACCAATAAAGGCAAGCGCCCTTTGTTCATCTTTACTAAAATTTAAATCCTCTGGTAAAGACCATCTAAGGCTTTCTTCTGAAAGCGTATTTATGCGTTCCGGAAAAATTCCCCAATTACGAAACGATTCTATAAATGCCACTCTGTAATTATTATCATCAGCAGGAGCAGCATCGATATCGGCTGTAATTAATGCCCTGAAATAATCTCCAAAAGTGATATCGACCGGAGGGCAATAATCTAAAGCCCGAATGGCTATGTTCAGTAAATTTCCCGAAATCTGACACAATTCCTGAGCAAGTCGTTTTGTTAAATCATTAGAAAGCTGACCAGAAGGTAAAAGTCCTGTACCATTTGACGCAATTCGTATAAGATCTTGTGTTTTAAAACTATATACCTTAATTAAAGCATCAAAAAAAGCGGCGACCAAAATTGATCCGCGTTCATGAGGCGTAGAAACACTTTTATAAAGTGAAGGATCAGGTATTTTTCGCACCCATTTACCTTTTTCATTAAATGAACCAATAGCAGTTCTCAAAGCGCCGTGGCCATGTGGCAGGGAATTTCCAAACTGAGTAGCCAAATCACCCAATATATTAAATTCGTTTAGATCGCCCTTAGAGTTTCTAAGTTGGCTTTCTACCAATTCGGTCATGGTAAAACGATGTAAAAGGGCAATTATATCAGAGAATGCTTCATGAAATGCCGCAACATCAGGATTCGTGCTTTCAAGAAATCGTGGGTGTATGCTGTCGAGTAAAGCATGTGTTACTTCATGGGTAATAATATCCGGTGAAAGACAGGTAAATACAGAACCGCCGGGAAAGTTTTTTCCATTCAATTTTTGTGAAGCCCTAAAATATCCAAAAACTAATATTTTTTTATCAGGATCATAATAAGCATTTGCATCACGAGTTCCGTGTGGGTATATTTTAATTTTTGGTACATATATTCTTTGCTGATCTAATACTCGCGGACTCCATATCACTTTTCTTCCCAGCGCTTTTTCAAAACTGTCGAGGGTTTTCATAGCAATTGTATACACAAACTGCTGATGAAACTTAGGATTTCCTTCGCTGGGCTGCAACCCATTTTGCGACAATACTTCGACACTGTTCAAATCGACATGTTCATAATAGCAATTGCTGGATGGATCGATATCAATTACTTCAAAATATTCACCATTAATATAAGGTGGAATTTCCGGATCAAGTGGTTTTTCAAGATTTTCCCAAGGAATGCGATAAGTAGTCTGATTGATATTCATTGTATCAAGCTGACTTGAAAATCCGGGATCTAAAGTGTAACCCCGAAGATAACGATACGTTAATTTTGGTATAGGCTTTGTCATAAGGGGACATGTTTAAATTTAACAATTATATTAGTTTACAAACGATGTCATTCACTTGCAATGTGTGCTGATTACTTTTTTAAAGCGAAGCACTTTTATAGCATTAAATCAAAATTATATATTTACAATCAATTGGTTACGAGTGAAAATACCTGTTTTTAAAAAGTTTTTTTCTTTTGAAATCCCACTAAAAATGCGCGCCTACTAAGAAATTAGTTAATTAACTAACGAATTAGTTTGTCTACTAATAAATTAGTAGTAACTTGCATCAAAATTTTTAAGTATGATAAAATTAGCTAAACGAGAAGAACAGATCATGCAGGTGTTTTGGGATTTGAACAAAGCCTTTATTAGGGATATAATTCCATTGTTGCCAGATCCTAAACCGCACTATAACAGTGTTGCAACAATAGTCAAGATATTAGAAGAAAAAGGATTTTTGAGTCATGAAACTGCCGGAAATATGCATTGTTTTTTTCCGGTTATCAGTAGAGAACAATACCAGAAATTTGCATTAAAAGATATCGTTAGCCAGTATTTTGATAATTCGTATCCCCGAATGCTTGCTTTTTTTGCAAAAGAACAAAAGCTTACAGAAAATGATTTGGATGAAATAGTAGACATCATTAAAAAAGGAAAAGTATGATACCTTATATTCTATACACAGCCCTTATTCTTTCAGCATGTTTTGTGTTTTATAAACTGCTGTTGCAAAAAGAAACTTTTTTCTATTTAAACAGATATGTATTGTTGATTTGTATGGTATTGGCTTTTGCATTGCCCTTAGTTCCGGTTCCTCAGCAATTATCGTTTAGAAAAGTTTCAACAGAAAAACATACTGCGGTAGTAAAAATTCCGGTTGAAAAGATAGAAACTACGCTGCTAAAAGAACAGCCTGCTAAACCAACGCTTGTTGAAGAAACTAAACAAACCATTAATATCGAATTAGTTGTACAGTGGCTGATTTATTTATATTGGTTTGGCGTAATTGTTTTTGGACTTAACTTTTTAATGCAGGCGTTACTGTTGTTTTACAGAGCGTATTCAAAATCAGTTATTCAGGATGGAAAATTCCGAATTGTTGAAATAACAGACGATAAAGCGCCTTGTTCTTTTGCAAATAATATTTTCATTAATCCTGAAAAATATGAATGGGAAACCTACAATCAGATTTTGCTGCACGAAAAAATTCATATTGAGCAAAAACACACTATTGATCTTTTGCTGGCAGAGATTGTGCTTATTTTTCAGTGGTTTAATCCTTTTGCCTGGCAATGGCGTAAAGCATTAGAAATTAATCTTGAATTTTTAACGGATGATCAAATGCTGAAACGCGACACTGTTGAAAAAGAAAGTTACCAATTTAGCCTGCTTAAAGTAGCAGCGCCACAATTTCCTTTGAGTCTTACAACTAACTATAATCAATCATTATTAAAAAAACGAATCGTTATGATGAACTCAAAAAAATCAAACATTCACACCACGTGGAAATATTTTTTCCTATTACCGCTAATGGTGTTATTTGCCTGCCTTTTTAATCAACCGGCAGCGCAAAGTCAGAATCTTACTTCCGAAAAGAAATCGGAAACACACCAAAACATTCAGGATGGAATGAAAACTGAAGGGAATTGGTTTGCCACAGTCAAAGACAATACGGTGAATATGCAATTTCAAAGCAATGAAGATAATGTTTCTTCAAACACTTTTAAGCTGAGCGATTTTAGTGATCTTCCAAAAGATAAGGAAGGAACATTTACGTTAACCCGCGAAGCCGGAACAATACATTTTACCGGAAAATTTGAAGGCAACAAAGGAATGGGAACTTATAAATTTATCGGCAATACAGCTTACAGCGCCGCAATGCGCAAAGAAGGAGTTGATATTACAGATACAGATGTTATGGTTTTCTTTATGGTGAACCTGAAACAATCGTATGTACAAATGCTCAAGAAAAACGGTTACAATAAGTTAGACAAAGACCAGCTTATTCCGCTTGCAGCTTTAGATGTAAATGAAGCTTATATTACTTCGATCAAAAAGGCTATGCAAGATATTGATTTAGAGAATTTGGTTCCTTTTCGATCATTGGGAATTGACGCCGCTTTTATTGAAGAAATTCGCAAGTCAGGATATAAAAATGTTAGTCCGGACAATATTATTGCATTAAAATCTCAGGGCATTGATGGAAAATATATCGCCGATGTCCGAAATTCTACTAATGCTGATGGCTCCAAAAATGATGATTCAGATGATGATATCATGGCGTTTAAATCTTTGAATATTGATCAGGCATTTATTGATTCCTTTAAAAAATTAGGGTATACAAATATTTCAAACAGTGATTTGATCGCGATGAAATCTCTAAATGTTACTCCTGAATATATAGAAGATTTTCAAAAAGCAGGATTTAAAAATATCAAAACAGACGATTTGATTGCTATGAAATCCTTAAATGTAACACCTGAATATGTAAACAATTTTATAAAAGCAGGATATAAGGATATAAAAGCAAACGATTTGGTGGCGATGAAATCACAGAATATCACGGCAGATTTAGTTCAGCAATATAAAGATTTGGGTTTTAATGATTTGAATCTCGATGATGTTGTTGGAGCAAAAGCAACCGGAGCGACGCCGGCCTTTATTAAATCGATGAAGGAAAAAGGACATGATTTTAAAAATCTGGATAAGTATATTGAACTAAAAGCTGTTCTAAGTAATTAAAAACAAAATAAATCAGGTTGTAAGACAAATAAAGCCCAAACCGAAAGGAATGGGCTTTTTATATTTACAAATAATACTTAATTCTCTCTTTATTGGAGCGTAACAACTTTTTCAAATCTTCCGTGATGACTTACCGAAACATCCTGAAAGGTGTTTGAAACCATATTCGATAAATAAGGAATACCATTTTTGTCTTTGATAATTCCTTTGTTTTCAATTTCAATCACATGCTGTAAATCAGATAAACTACAAACAGCAATCGTATGAATTGTTTCTTTAGAAATAACTGTTTTTGTGAAATAGACATTTTCACCACAAATTACCTGACCTGAAATAGAATTACTGAATTGCGAAGTTATATTGCAAACCAGTTTTTTAGGAATATATTCCCTGATTTTTGTCTGCCTGTTATGCACTTTATAAGCAGCTTCTTTCATGCTCCAGAGCGTCCAAACCATCATTTCAGGTTCAGCACTATTTGTTATAAGTAACTGTTCATCAATTGTAAACAGTTTTTCTATAAAACCTTTTCGCTGCCAATTACTTTCATGACGTGATTGTAGAATATCGATCACATCATTGCCTATCATTTTGCGGCGAGTTTGGTTTCTATAATTTCCACCGCAGTTTTTACATCAAGCATACGTTCCATATCCGTGTTGTCAATTACCACATCAAAAGCTTCTTCAATATCAAGCACAATGTCAACCAAATTGGCTGAATTAATACTAAGATCATTAATAAAATCAGTTTCTTCCGTAAGATTATCGTAAGCCTCTGTATTTGTTGTATAAGGTTTTATAATTTCCTTTAGTTTCGCAATAAGTTCTTCTTTATTCATATTTTAATTGGTTAGTTTTCATATTTTTTAAATACTATACAAGCGTTTACATCACCAAAACCAAAACTTGCCTTCGCGATTATTTTAGGATTTGTATATAGGGTTTTTAATGGCACTTTTGAAGTATCAATTAGTGCGGTAATTTCAGGATGAAGATCTTCGCAATTTGTGTTTCCAAACAAAAAACCTTCATGAAGCTGTAAAACCGAAGCGACACTTTCGATACTTCCCGCAGCGCTCAGACAATGTCCCGTCATACTTTTTAGAGAATTGATGTATGGAAAATTATTTCCGTTTCTGTTTAGCGCTTTTGTCCAGTTTTCGATTTCCAGACCATCCTTTGTTGTAGCCGTAAGATGTCCGTTTATAGCATCAATATCATTTGCCGAAATACCTGCATTTGCAATTGCAGCAGTAATACATCGCTGTACAGCATCGCTGTTTGGTGCCGTCATACTTCCGCTGCCACGCTGTCCGCCAGAGTTGACGTTACCGCCTAAAATTTCGGCATAAATAGTTGCACCGCGTTCCAGAGCACTTTCTAAATCTTCAATAACCAATGCTCCGGCGCCGCTTCCGGGTACAAAACCTGCGGCAGTAGCACTCATTGGGCGCGAACCTTGCTCCGGATTATCATTATAATTAGAACTGCATACGCGCAAAGCATCAAAACCGCCCCAAATATATGGACCGCTGTCGCCGGTACTTCCTGCCAGAATTCTTTTTGCCTGTCCGGACTGAATACGATCATACGCCATTATAATAGCTTCTGTACCCGTAGAACAAGCCGATGAATTGGTTGTAACCTGATTTCCAAGACCCAATTTACCGCAAAGAAAAGCACTAACACCGCTGTTCATGGTTTGAGCCACCACGGTACTGCCCAATCTTCGAACCTGTAATTCGTCTATTTTATAAATGCTTTCGCGAAATTTATCAATTCCCGAAGTTCCCGAACCAAAAATAGTTCCGTTATCCCAATCCGGTTCGTTATTGTTTTCTATTGGTAATCCGGCGTTTTTCCAGGCTTCGATACCGGCAATAACACCGTACAAAATACCCGTACTATTAAAACCGCGTAATTCAAGATCTGTAAAATACTGTGATTTAAGTTCTTCGGATATTTCCGGTTTTCCTGCTATTTGACATGAAAATTGTAATTCCTGCAATTGAGTATCATGTTTTATGCCCGATAATCCGTTTTTTAAGGCATTAGTAAACGCAGGAATCCCAACTCCGTTTGGAGCAGCAACACCCAATCCTGTTATCACAACACGTTTATTCATAATTTTGTAGTAATCATTCCGGCAACAATTCCTTTGCAGACCTCTTGTCCGGCTTCGTTTTTCATTACAACATCACATTTTAGTTTACCAAACCTGAAAAATGTTTTTTGAGAAGTTACGGTTACTTTTTCATTTGGATAAACAGGTTTTAAAAACTGAATATCGGCTGATGTAAAAGCAACTACAGTATCTTTCTTTACGTCATCCTTTAGCAAAAAAATGCCAAGGCAAACCATACCAATCTGAGCCATGGTTTCGGTTAAAATTACACCCGGCGTTACAGGATTATCTTTAAAATGACCTTTATAAAAATCTAAATCTTCCCTAAAAGTATACGTTCCTCTTGCACCATTTTCATCAACATGAAGCAATTCGTCTACAAATAAAAACGGTACGCTGTAAGGCAGCTGCGCTATAATTTCGTTCAATTCCATAATTTGTTTTTTTATAACACGTTGTGTATATTATTTTAACACATAGAAACATAGATTTTCTAATATTTACCATTGCAATAAAACGCGCTGTGCCGAAAATCCGGGACCAAAACTAAGCATTAGACCTTTTTCTCCGGCCTTCGGTTTCGCATCCATAATACGCTCTAAAACATACAATACTGTTGCACTCGACATATTACCGTATTGTTTGAGCACTTCTTTAGTATCGTCAATATTTTTTCCTAATCCTGCAAAAAGCGATTCTACGGTTGTCACTATTTTTTTGCCGCCGGGATGAAATATCATGTGATCGAGATCTTTAATTTCCAGATTATTCTTTTTAAGAAACGGATGAATAATATCGCCAAAATGCGAAGCAATAGTATCCGGAACTTCAATATCCAAAACCATTTGCAAACCGCCATTCGTAAGTTTAAAACCCATCATATGTTCTGCATCATAAAAGTGATACATTTCTTCATTTACTATTTCAGGACCATAATCGTCATTGTACGATGATAATAGACAACACGCGGCTCCGTCACCAAAAATCGCTGCACTCACAATATTTGGCATCGAAAAATCATCAAGCTGAAATGTTGCAGTTGGCGATTCGACCGCAATTACAGCAGCACGTTTATTGGGATTCGCTTTCAGGAAATTCTTGGCATAAATAATCCCCGAAATACCCGCAGCGCAACCCATTTCTGTAACAGGCAAACGTACGATATCCTGTTTTAATTTCATTTTATTAATAAGATACGCATCCAGCGACGGAATCATAATTCCGGTGCAGCTTACCGTAATAATATAATCAAGTGTTTGCGGTTCCCAGCCGGCTTTTGCCAATGCTTTTTCCAAAACCTGTTCGCCTAAAATAATAACTTCACGGCTGTAAATATCATTTTTCTCTTCAAAAGATGATGCGGTAAAAACTTCAACCGGATCCATTATCGAATACCGTTTGTCTACAGCTGCACCTTCAAAAATCTTTTTTACCTTTTTTATAAAACGTTCGTCCTGTCCGTCAAGCCATACATCTAAAAACGGAAGTATATCGGCTGTTGTTCTGGAATATTGCGGTAGTTGTTTTGCAACAGTTACTATTTTTACACTCATATTTTGCTTATTATCCATTGGTATCTAAAAGCCCATTTCCAGTTTATGGAATAGTTTTTTAAATGTAGTTTTTGGGAGAATTCCTCCAGTTCATTTCTTTTAAAACCTCTTAAAATAGAAATCAAACCATCTTCACGCGACATTTTTTTTAAGCCAAATACAACACAAATTAATTGAAAAAGCCTGTAAGCCAATTTGCTTCGGTGCAAATCATTCACGACAATGCCAATAGCTGCATTGTTATTAAAGGTAGTAATTATATTTAATATTTGCTCATTCGAAAAATGATGAAGCGTCAGTGTACACAAAAGAATATCGTATTTTAAGTCAGCAAAATTTTCACTAAAAATATCAACACATATATATTCGATATTAGAATATTCACTCGATAATTTTTTGGCGTAATTTATCGTAAAAGCATTTGCATCAACGCCAATTAATTTAAAATTGATATTGTTTTTTTCACCGTAATCTGATAACATACGCAACATGTCTCCGTTGCCACAACCAATATCCGCAATGATTATTGTTTTAGAAACTGCTGCTTTTTTTAATAACCTTTTTGTTCCGTTAAGCGTTAGATTATTGCCTCCAAGCAATTGATTAATACGTGCAATTTGATCAAGCGCTGCGAGTAATTCGTCGCTCTGAAGCAAAAAATCGTCCATTATCTCCGCTTCCTGGGTTCTGTATTTAGTGTTTATAGTCATTTTTTTATAGCAATTGGATTGCCGTGAGTTTGTTTAATAATTCCGGAAAGCAGGGCAGGCAGCGACGCTACAATGCCTGTGAAAGTGTTTGTAATGGTTTTATTTGTTAAGGTTCTGGCCAGAATTCTTCCCATTAACAATCGTTTTCCAAAATTATGCTGCCATTCTTTGGTGTATTTTTTCTCTAGGAATTCGCGTGATTCGATTGTACCGTTATGATAATCCAATATCAATTCTGATGCAATTTTTGCGCTGTGTATGGCCATCGCCATTCCATTGCCGCACATGGGGTGAATAAGTCCTGCCGTATCGCCAATCATTAAAATATGATTTTCGACAGGCTGTTTTTTATCAAAAGAGATTTGGCTAATCGTGATCGGTTTATCAAAAACAGGTTTATTATTTTCAAAAACTGTTTTTAGATGCTTGTTTTTATAAAGAACATTTTGCTGATATTCTTCTATGTTCTTGTATTTTTTAAATGTTGCATAATCAGCCAGATAGCAAATGTTTATAATATTGCTTTCTACTTTAGATACGCCGCAATAACCGCCATTAAAATTATGCAAAGCCACAACATCATCAGGAAAATCTCCCGTATAATGTGCTTTTACAGCCAGCCAGGGTGATTTTTTAGTGATAAAATTTCGGGATAAAACCTGATCTATATTAGAGCGTTTGCCAAATGCGCCTAAAACAATTTTTGCTGATAAAATTTGATTGGGAGTTGTAACCGTAAATTCATCATTGCTGAAAGCAACATCATTAACCGTTTCATTTAGAATTGTACAGCCGTTCGCAACTGCTTTTTGATATAAAAAATGATCAAGAGTATATCGGCTTATGCCAAAACCGCCCAATGGAAGTTTTGTTTTTGCCGTTTTACCATTTTGTGTCGAAAACTCAAATTTAGAAATATTGGTGGGTTGTAATTGCAAAACATCTGCGCCAAGCCAGAGTAGGTAAGGCAGAATTTCATTCGAAATATATTCACCACACACTTTATGACGCGGATATTCGGATTTTTCTATAAGGATTACCTTCATTCCTTTTTTTGAAAGATGTATTGCTGCCGTCAAACCGGCAAGACCACCTCCAATAATTAGTACATCAGGTTTTGTTTGCATGTAACCAAATTAGCGATAAAATCTCAGATACAATTATATATAAAGTGAAAAAAGTTCTAATATTTCGAGTTACATAATACTTTTTTTATTTTCTTAGAGCTTAAAATTTACGTGGTGTTTTTATACTACTTTACTTATATGTGTTCAAGCACATTTGTGATTATCTATATTTCGCTGTTTTTTATATAAGAATAATATTATAATTTTTTAAGAAACGCAATATTTTTTGTGTTCGAACACATTTTTTTGGTTTTTCTATTGTTAATTAAAATACATTATTTACATTCGTCTGAAATAAGCTACTTTATATTTTGTTTTTTCACAATAGTATTAGTTTTTAAATCAACAATTTAACATTAAATAGCATAATGTTTTATTTTGATTTAGAAGTGTAAAATCGCAATCTCAGCTTATTCCTCATTCCGAAATATTGCAATATTTAATCATAAATTTTTTTTAATTGTTAACCCAAAATCTCAAAATTATGAAAATCAAAAAAATTACATTTATTATTTTATTTTGCTTTGTCCAGGGATTTTCCCAGACGTATGTTTCCACCACAGGAAATGATGTAACCGGTACAGGTACAGCGGCTTTACCATTTAAAACTATTGTAAAAGGCGTTCAGGCTGCACCGTCAGGCGGAACTGTTTTGGTTTTGTCAGGAACATATCCGGTAACGGGACCTATTTTTGTTGGCAAACCGCTTACCATTCAAAAAAGTGGTTCGGGAGCAGTAATTGTCAACGCATCCGGCTGGACAAGTACAGATACTTATGTATTAGGAATCGTAAATACAAGCAGCGTTACGATCGACGGTTTGACAATTTCTAACAAGATTGGAAATGGAAGTAAAGGAATCTGGATTTTAGCCAATTCCGGTGCAACGGCCAATTTAAACAACATTACAGTCAAAAATTGTATTGTTAAAAACATTGGATGGATCAGTAATAATCTGTCGTCAATTCCTGCAAATAGCGGTATTGTTGCCAACGCTATCAAAGTCGACGGAGGAAACGGAACGTACGCTATTACCAACGTAAAAATTGATAATAACGAGGTAAACAACTGTGCCACAGGCTGGGGAGAAGCTGTAACGGTTACCGGAAATGTAAATGGTTTTTCGGTTTCAGGAAATACCGTTTATGATATTGCGAATATCGGAATTGTTGCCGCAGGAAATTATACATCAACCGGAGCTGCGAGTAATAATCAGGCGAGAAATGGTGTAATTGCCTCAAACGAAGTTTTTGATTGTATGAGTGCCGTTGCCAATAGTGCCGGTATTTATGTTGATGGCGCTTTGAATTGTACCGTAGAAAGAAATGAAGTTTATAATTGCGGTGTTGGAATTGCCGTAGGATCTGAGCAAAATACAGCAACCGGAAACGGAGGTCAGTCTACGGGACATATTGTAAATAACAATTCAGTTTACAACAACGTGGTTACCGGAGCAATTTTTGGCGGTGTTATAGGAAGCGGTTATACAACAAGCGTTGGAAATACCAAAATTTTCAATAATACTTTCTACAAAAACAGAACCGGAGCAGTTATCAATGGCGTTACAACTATTGCCGGAGTTGCCGTAGGAACTGTTGCTGACATTTATGGGGGAGAAGTTCATCTTCAAAACAGTTCAGGAATTACCTTTAAAAATAATATTCTGTATGCTACAAATGGCAAAAAAGCGCTTTTGGCATCTTACGGATATACGGTTTCGAGTTTTGTATCCAACTATAATTTATTTTACAGAGAGGGCACAACAGATTATATCATCGATTTAACCGGAGTTAGTTTTAACGGCAGTTCTACAACAGGATCTTATAATCCGGCGCAGTTTGCAACCGCAACCGGACAAGATGTAAACTCCGTTGTAGGTTCACCGGGATTTGTAAATGCAGCAACTTTTGATTTTACTCTGGCGACAGGTGCTTTTGCAACAGACAAAGGAGATCCAACTTACAATTCGACCTATTCAGGAACATTAGATTTTGATGATGATATTCGAAAAAGAAACGGACGAATCGATATTGGATGTTCTGAATTGCAAACAGGATCGACAGCTAAAAAAGCGCCTACAGTTGATGTAGCCGAAGAAATTGCCCCAAGCTTTGCTGTTTTTCCTAATCCTGCAGCAGAAGAAATCAATATTAATTTTGGAAAAAATGTGAATGCAGCCAGTATTTCTATATTAGATTTGAGTGGAAGAGTGCTTCTTAAAAAAGAATTTAATACGGTTGATACCGTAAAAATTAATGTTTCAGATTTAAAAACAACGTCGCAATTGGTTATTCTTCAGATAAATGCAGATAATGAAATTACGAACAATAAAGTATATTTGAAATAATATTTAATTTTTGGGAGCAAAAGATATTTTTATTTTTTGCTCCCTTTTTTCTTTTTTTTAAATTGCGTACCTTTTTAGAATGAAAAATTATACTGTACATCGCATTGAGAAAAACATTTTGCAAATAAATGGTTTGGGAGATAATCCGTTTTGGAAGAAAGCAGAAATATTAACCGATTTCATTTCTCCGTGGGATTATGCAGAACCTGAAAAAATTGAATTTAAGGCTTTATGGGATCTTGAAAATATCTATTTTTCTTATACCGTTTATGATACCAATATTCATATTGACAGAAAAGATGATTCTGTAGACAGTATTGCAGAGTCGGATCGTGTTGAAATTTTCTTTCGAACAGATGAAACTCTCAATCCTTATTATTGTCTGGAAATTGATCCAACACCACGAATAATGGATTTTATTGCTTATCCCAATAAAAAATTTGACTACGACTGGAATTGGCCTAAAAATGATCTGACGGTAAAATCGCATATCAAAGAAGATCATTTTATTGTAGAAATAGCCATCAGTATTCAGTCTTTACGAAACTTCAATCTGATTAAAAACAATACAATCGAAGCCGGACTTTTCAGGGCAAAATATAAAAAACAAGACAATAATTTATTCGAACCAACTTGGATTTCATGGGTTGATCCCGATACCGAAAAACCTAATTTTCATATTTCGAGTTCGTTTGGTATTTTGACTTTGGGGATTTAATTTAAACACATAGAAACATAGATTCTGTACGCTTAAAAAGACGTTTCACTTATTTAAACAAACATAGTTATGTGTGGAAACATGTTTTTTATGCATGTGGTGATGTTTTTTCTCGCAGATTTTGCAGATTGAGCAGATTTTTTTTTGCGCGCTTTTTGTCATTTCGACCGAAGGGAGAAATCGCACAAGAAACTCCGCAATCAAAATCGTCAATCTTTGTCGAGTTACGCGTGCGATTTCTCCCTTCGCTCGAAATGACAAACTATATGGAGCGATTAAAATGATTATAATAAAATCTGCTCAATCTGCAAAATCTGCGAGAAAAAATAAACATATAAATCGGAAGCCTTTCTATGTGTTTAAAATCTAAGCCGAAAGTTTACAAAAAATAATCCTTAGCGTTTTCAGTATTGATAATATCGATAGGCAAAAGCTTTTGCGCACTAATTTCTTTTTCGAAAATAAAATGCTCAATTAAACTTGTAGTTCCTAAATAAGCTTGCCTTTTTGGATTTTGATGAATTAAAAAATCAATGGTTTTATTGTTCAGATATTCAAGATTATCTTCGAGTAAATCGTAGCCTACGAGCGCAATTTTTCGTTCAGGATTTTTGGCAATAATTTTAGCCACCTGATACGCTTTTGAAGTCGTAACAAAAAGTCCCTGAATTTGAGGATTTGATTCTAAAAATTCTTTAAGCGTCGTTTTAAATTGCGGATGTTTTACTTTGAAGGTTTTAATCTCAAATTTTCCGTTTTCTAAAGTATCAAAATAATCCCTGAAACCTTTTTCTTTTTCCTGCATGTGAATCGCATTCTCGTAATCTTCATCGATATGAACGATGGCGATTGTTCCTTTTTGAATCAACAATTCTAATAATCGAGCTGCAATTCTTCCGCTTTGAAATAAATCCTGACCTACAAAACTTTTTATAACGCTCGATTTAAGCTGATTGTTAAAGATACTGGAGATAATACCTTTAGAATTGTAGGTTTCGATAGCATCAATCGCTTCTTTATGAAACAACGGAACCAATAAAACAGCATCCGGCGACGCTTTTAAAACAGCTTTGTTGGTTTCTACAAACGATGCCGTGCTTGTGGCATCAAACAAGAAAATTTCTACTTTAACATTAAAAGATTTAAACTCTTTTTTGGCTTCATTTATTCCATCAATGCAAGGCTGCCAATACGGATCATTTTTAGAATCCGGCAGCAAAACACATATCGAATAAATTTGCGTTTTCTTTAAACTTCTTGCCATTAAATTAGGCTGATAATCAATCTTATCCAAAACCTCATTTACCCTGTCAAGAGCATCCTGAGAGACTTTTCCTCTTTTATGCAAAACACGATCTACAGTGCCTTTAGAAACACCTGCAAGTTCTGCAATATCCTTAATTGTGTAAATTTTCTCCATATAATAACAAATATATATAAAATTCAAATATCTAAAAATATTAAATTTAATGTGTTCGAAAACATTTTAATTGTGTTCGAGCACATTTTAACACTATTTTCTTTTTTTATAAAATATTAATATATATTTTAGCCGAATATTAATCATATACTTTATGATATTAACGTAAATATTGTCAGATTAATATTTATTTTTCAATTTATAAGAGAAGTTGTTAATATCTGATCGGTTTTTAATTTACTTCATATTTCGAAAAATTGAAAGACAAAAAAATGACCAAAAATTTAAAAATAATAAACCAATTAATATACTATTTAAATGAGCAAAAGTAAACCTACTCTCGTGATTTTGGCGGCAGGTATTGGAAGTCGATATGGAGGATTAAAACAGTTAGATACATTTACTCCCGAAGGAGATACAATTATGGATTTTTCTATATATGATGCATTGCAGGCAGGCTTTGGAAAATTTGTATTTATTATAAGCAAAAATATTGAGGACGAGTGTAAAGAAATTTTCAATAAAAAACTGGAAGGAAAAGCCGAAGTTGGCTATGTTTTTCAGGAAATAGATAATGTTCCTGTAAAATATCAAAATCCGGAGAGAAAAAAACCCTGGGGAACCGGACATGCTTTATTGATGGCGAAAGATGAAGTAACCGAAAATTTTGCCATTATAAATGCCGATGATTTTTACGGAAAAGAAGCTTTTGAAATCATGGCAAAAGCCTTGACAGATATGGATAAAGAATCGTATCATTTTAATATGATGGCATATTTGCTTAAAAACACCGTCTCAGATCATGGTTTTGTATCAAGAGGAGAATGTCAGGTTGACGCCAATAATTATCTTACAGATGTAACCGAACGTACGCATATCGAAAAAATAAACGGCAAATTAATGCGTAAAGACGATAACGGTGATTTTATTCCGATAGATGAAAATACGATCGTTTCTATGAATTTTTGGGGATTTACACCAAAATGTTTTGAGTTTGGAGGCGCACTTTTTGAAGAATTCCTCAAAGAAAACGAACACGATTTAAAAGCCGAATTTTTTATTACATCCGTTGTAAACGAAATCCTGAAATCAGAAAACGCATCGCTCGAAGTACTTCAGTCAAATGCAAAATGGTTTGGCGTTACCTACAAAGAAGACAAAGAAATTGTAAAAAAAGAAATTGAAAAATTAAGAGCCCAAAAAGTTTATCCAACTAATCTCTGGTAATATGGTAGCAGAACATTTAAAATTTATATTCGACCAGTTCGACCATATAGAAGTTTTTAAAAATTTTGAAGAATTGGCGTCAGGTCATATCAACGACACCTATTTAATAACAACTGATAGCCGTAAACAGTTTATTTTACAGCGCATTAATGATGGCGTTTTTAAAGACGTTCCGGGGCTTATTGCCAATAAAGTAAGTGTAAGCAAACATTTGCTTAAAAAATTAAAACATTTATCTGAAGAAGAACTCAAACGAAGGGTTTTAACTTTTATCGGAACCAAAAAAGGAATTTTTTATTATCATGATAAAGAAGGAAATTTCTGGAATATGATGGTTTATATTGAAGGAAGCCTGACTTTTGAAACCGTTAATAATGAGGAAATTGCGTATGAAGGCGGAAAATTATTTGGTGAATTTCTAAATCTTACCAGTGATTTTGACGCCAGAAAACTAACAGAAGTAATTCCGAATTTTCATAATATGATTTTTCGTTACGCACAGTTTGACAGGGCTTTAAAAGAAGCTTCGGAACAGCGAATTGAACAGGCAAAAAAATGCATTGATCTGGTTCATGAACTTAAAGAAGAAATGCATGTTTTACAAAATTTAAAAGATGCCCAAAAAATAAAACTAAGAGTAACGCATAACGATACCAAAATTTCCAACGCACTTTTTGACGCTAATAAAAAAGGACTTTGCGTGATTGATACTGACACTGTTATGCCCGGAATTGTTCACTATGATTTTGGAGACGCCATTCGAACCATTTGCAATACAGCGGCAGAAGATGAAAAAAACCTAGAGCTTGTAAATTTCAATCTTCAGTATTATAAAGCGTATGTAAAAGGTTTTCTCGAAAAAACCAATTCATCACTTTCATTATTAGAGATAAAATACCTTCCGCTTGGCGCAAAAACAATGGTATTTATTATGGCATTACGTTTTTTGACCGATTTTTTAAACGACGATGTGTATTACAAAACAGAATATCCGGAACATAATCTGGATCGTTCTAAAAATCAGTTTAAGTTAATTGAAAGCCTTTCAGAACAATTTGATGAAATGCAGGACTATAATTTGAATTTCATTGGGTCACTAAAATAAAAAGAATGAAAAAATATGTAATTACCGGCGGTGCAGGTTTTATAGGAAGCCACATTGCCGAACATTTATCAAAAGAAGGACATAAAGTTACGATACTTGATAGCCTTAGAACGGGATTTGAGCACAACTTAAACGGACTGAATGTTGATTTTGTAAAAGGCGATATTCGTGACGAAGATTTAGTTAACGAATTAGTAAGCGGAGCAGCAGGAATTTTTCATCTCGCAGCTTTGGTAAGCGTTCCCGAATCGCTTTTGAAAATCAGGGAATGCATTGAAATCAATACCATTGGAACCATAAATATTCTTGAAGCCGCAAAAAACAATTCAAATTGTAAAGTGGTACTTTCAACATCTGCAGCAAATTATGGAAATAATCCTGTTTTGCCAAAAGTAGAAACGATGTTTCCGGAACCAATGACGCCGTATGCGATTACAAAACTTGACGGAGAATATTATTTAAAAATGTATCTCGATCAATATCAGGTTCCTACAGCTTCTTTGCGTTATTTTAATGTCTTTGGTCCACGCCAAAATCCGGAATCTGCTTATGCGGCGGCTGTGCCTATTTTTATCAATAAAGCACTTCAAAATGAACCCATTACAATTTATGGAGACGGATTGCAAACCAGAGATTTTATTTATGTAAAAGATGTCGTGAAAGCGAATATTCTGGCTTCTCAAAAAGGAACTGAAACGTATAATGTGGCGCTGGGACACAGCACTTCGGTTTTAGAACTGGCTGAAAAAATCATAAAAATTACCAACTCAAAATCACAGATAAAATTCCTCGAAGAAAGACCCGGCGATATCAAACATTCGAAAGCCAATCCTGAAAAATTCAACCAATTAGGTTTCAAACCGGAATACACAATAGATAAAGCCTTAGAAGAAACTATCGTTTTTTACGATCAGGAATTAGTGAAGTAAGTTTCTCACACATAGTCCCGAAGCGTCGGGATTTGTTTAAACAAGTGAAACGCCTTTTTTGAAGTTGCAAGAGCTATGTTTCTATGTGTTGAAAAAAACAACGCCACAGATTAAAAGATTAAAAATGATTAGAAAAAAATCTGCCAAATCTGCTAAATCTGCGTGAAAAAATATTTAACACATAGAAACATAGGATTTATAGATTGTAAAAAGAATATAAAAAGAAACAAGTTTCTCACACATAGTCCCGAAGCGTCGGGATTTGTTTAAACAAGTGAAACGCCTTTTTTTAATTTGCAAGAGCTATGTTTCTATGTGTTGAAAAAAACAACGCCACAGATTAAAAGATTAAAATGATTAGAAAAAAATCTGCCAAATCTGCTAAATCTGCGTGAAAAAATATTTAACACATAGAAAGGTTTCGACTTCGTTCAGCCAGACAATCCGGTTTCTCACAGATAGCTATGATTGTTTAAATAAGTGAAACGCCTTTTTTAAGCTAAAAAAATCTATGTTTCTATGTGTTAAAAAATAAATTAAACCAAACCCAATAATTAATCCAAACCAAAAAAAACATGTCAGAAATCGATATTACTTTAAAGAAAGAACAAAGCAGTACTTTGATTCCAATGGTTATTTTAACGTCCTTATTTTTTATTTTTGGATTCGTAACCTGGCTAAACGGACCACTAATTCCGTTTTTTAAATTAGCTTGTGAACTAACCGAATCACAATCATATTTTGTGACATTTGCGTTTTATATTGCTTATTTCGTAATGGCAATTCCGTCTTCATTTTTAATAGAAAAAGTAGGCTACAAAAACGGAATTTCATTGGGATTATTGATTATTGCGGTTGGCGCTTTATTGTTTTATCCCGCTGCCGAAGCACGAACTTTTGTGCTTTTCCTGATTGCTTTATTTGTAATGGGAACAGGTTTGGCAGTTTTGCAAACCGCTGCAAATCCGTATGTTGTTGTAATTGGTCCGCGCGAAAGCGCCGCAGCAAGAATCAGCGTTTTAGGAATCGCCAATAAACTGGCAGGATTTCTCGCGCCGTTACTTTTAACGTCATTAGTATTGTCAAATATTGGAGATTATTCTGCAGATAAAATTGCTGTAATGACTTCTGCTCAAAAAGAAAATGCACTCGATTTATTGGCATTGCAATTACAAACGCCATACATATACATGGCGGGAATTATGTTGGTATTGGCGGTTTTGGTAAAATTTTCTCCGCTTCCGGAAATCAATTTAGACAATGAAGGACAAGTAGAACATTTAAGCATTTTCAAACAAATAAACGAAGCTTTCAAGCATCCGCAATTGGTTTTCGGCGTCATTACTTTAATGGTTTACATCGCTGCCGAAGTTTTGGCGGGAGATTCTATTGGAGGTTTCGGAAAACAATTGGGCGTTTATGGAGAAAATGGATCGTTTTATCTAAAACTAACTTCGTTTACAATGACCGCAATGGTTGTGGGTTATATTTTAGGAATCACACTTATTCCTAAATATGTTTCGCAGGTTTTTGCATTAAAAGCGTCCGGTTTTTTAGGCGTTATTTTGGTTTCATTAATCGTATTGCTTTCTCCAAAAATTATGATTCAGTTGCCTGGAATCCCACAATTGCCTTTGATTGTTCTTTTAGTCGCCCTTTTAGGATTGGCAAATGCGCTTTGCTGGCCGGCGATTTGGCCAATGGCACTTCAGGATTTAGGCGGATTTACAAAAATTGGAGGCGCAATCCTGATTATGGGAATTATTGGCGGTGCCGTTTTTCCGCTATTTTATGGTTTTTTGGCAGACAATATCAATACCGCAAACATTGCAGCCGGAACCGCAGCAACATCAAAAAGCGGAAATCAATTAGCCTATTCGATACTATTGCCGGCTTATTTTATGATTCTCTTTTTTGCTTTTAAAGGGCATAAATATAGGAGTTGGTAAGGTTTCAGGTTTTAAGTTTCAAGTTTCAGGTTTTAGCAACTTTAGTTGAAGTTTCAAGTTGTAAACCCAAAGTTTGTCATTTCGACTGAAAGGAGAAATCACACTAGAAACTCTACAAAGATTGGCGATTTTGTTTGCGGAGTTACGCGTGTGATCCTTCCTCCGTCAGGATGGCAAAACTGGGCTAAATATAATATTTTATTTAACATCACAATTAAGCACTCAAATCCCGTATTTGAAAGTGTTCAGGCTCAACTTATGCTTTTTATAAAAAAAAATAAATCAGTAAAATGAAGTTTAACTAAGTATTTTAACACATAGAAACATAGGTTTAAATGTATATAAAAAGAATACCAAAGAAACAAGTTTCCACACAGAGTTATGTTTGTTTAAATAAGTGAAACGCCTTTTTTCAGATAACAAAATCTATGTTTCTATGTGTTAAAATTAATTACATCAAGACACACATCAGTATTAAAATTAATGAAAAACATAATAAAATATATTTCAAAATGATAAAAAGTAATATAGACAAAGCAACGGGATTCGAGAAGCGATTCGAAAACATCAATACGGTTGTTTTTGAAAATTCGTCTGACGCTTCAAAAGCTGTTGCTCAGGAAATTGCCGCTTTAATTCAGTTAAAACAAAAAGAGAACAAACCTTGTGTTTTAGGTTTGGCAACGGGTTCTTCGCCAAAAGGTTTGTATGCCGAATTGGTGCGTCTGCATAAGGAAGAAGGGTTGAGTTTTAAAAACGTAATCAGTTTTAATCTGGATGAATATTATCCAATGCAGCCCAACTCGATCAACAGTTATGTTCGTTTTATGAAGGAACTTTTGTTTGATCACGTTGATATTTTACCTGAAAATGCGCATGTTCCCGACGGACTTTTAACCAAAGAACAAATCGCGGATTATTGCCATGATTATGAAACAAAAATCGAAGCTTTGGGCGGAATCGATCTGCAGATTCTGGGAATTGGAGGAAACGGACATATCGGTTTTAATGAATCGGGCTCGCTGCAAAACTCAAAAACACGATTGGTCGCTTTAGATCATATTACAAGAGTGGCAGCAAGCAAAGATTTCTTTGGACTGAGCAATACACCAAGAACCGCAATCACCCTTGGAGTAAAAAAAATCATGGAAGCCAAACAGGTTATTTTACTCGCTTGGGGAGAAGGAAAAGCCAATATTGTAAAAAAATCGGTAGAAGATGAAGTCACCAATCGCGTGCCCGCTTCGTTTTTACAGGAACACAATAATGCTGTTTTTATTTTGGATAAAGAAGCATCTTCAAAACTAACGAGAATCAATAAACCGTGGCTGGTAGAAAAAGTAATCTGGACAGACAAACTAAGCCGTAAAGCGGTTTTAGGATTGGCGCTTCAGCTTAAAAAACCAATTTTAATGCTGACAGATGCCGATTATATCGAACACGGAATGAGCGATTTACTGGCAGATTCAGGCCCGGCGTACGACATTAACATCAAAATATTCAATAAACTGCAAAACACTATTACGGGCTGGCCGGGCGGAAAACCAAATGCAGAGGATTCCAACAGACCCGAAAGAGCTGAACCTGCCAAGAAACGTGTATTGATTTTTAGTCCGCATCCTGATGATGATATTATCAGTATGGGCGGCACTTTTATGCGTTTGCAGGAACAGGGACACGAAGTTCATGTTGCGTATCAAACCTCCGGAAACATCGCTGTTGCGGATGATGAAGCACTAAGATTCGCAAGATTTGTAATTGATTACAACGAGAAATTCGGAATAAAAAGTGAAGAAGCGGATAACATTTACCAAAAAGCACAAACGTTTTTAGAGAATAAAAAGAACAGTGAAATTGATATTCCCGAAGTGCGTTACATCAAGGGCTTAATCAGAAAAGGCGAGGCGAGGGCAACGAGTCATTTTGTCGGATTGAGTGATGATCAGATTCATTTTATGGAACTGCCTTTTTATGAAACCGGAACCATCGAGAAAAAACCAATCGGGCAGGAAGATATTCAACTGACGATGGATTTAATAGAAAAAATAAAACCACATCAAATCTATGCTGCAGGAGATTTGGCAGATCCGCACGGAACACACAAAGTTTGTCTGGACGCTATTTTTGAAGCTGTAAAAGCATTAAAATCAAAGCCTTTTATGGATGACTGCTGGCTTTGGCTGTATCGTGGTGCATGGCAGGAATGGGGAATTGACGAGGTTGAAATGGCGGTACCAATGAGTCCGGATCAGGTTTTGGCAAAACGCCACGGAATCTTCAAACACCAATCTCAAAAAGACGGCGTTGTTTTTCAGGGAATTGATGCAAGGGAATTTTGGCAAAGAGCCGAAGACCGAAATGCAGAAACGGCAGTTGTTTATCAACAAATGGGATTAGCGAGTTACGCGGCTATGGAGGCTTTTGTGAGATGGCACTTTTAAGTCGCAGTTTACAGTTTACAGTTTACAGTTTTCAGTCGCAGTTTGCAGTCACAGTTTTCAGTCGCAGTCGCAGTTTACAACTCACTGTTTACTGCGACTGTTTTTACTGTGACTGTTTACTGTGACTGTTTTGACTGTTTTTACTGCGACTGTAAACTAAAAACTAAAAAAATGACTTTAATAAAATCAATTTCAGGAATACGAGGTACAATTGGGGGTGTTATAAATGAAAATTTGACTCCGGTGAATGCTGTGAAATTTGCTGCGGCTTATGGTATGTGGCTAAAAGGACAAAATTTGGATAGATCACTACGTATTATTTTAGGTCGGGATGCGAGAATTTCGGGAGAAATGATTAGTAATCTGGTTGCCAATACGCTTACGGGTTTAGGAATTAATGTAATCGATATTGGTTTATCGACAACGCCAACTGTTGAAGTTGCCGTAATGCTGGATAATGCCGATGGCGGAATTATTATTACGGCAAGTCATAACCCGAAAGAGTGGAATGCCTTAAAATTATTAAATGAAAAAGGAGAGTTTTTAAACGCTGTCGAAGGAGAAAAAATCCTGATAATAGCAGAGGAAGAATCTTTTTTATTTGCGGAAGTAGACGATTTGGGAAAATATGAAAAGAAGGAAGGCTATATAAACCGACATATTGAAGAAGTTTTAAAACTGAATTTAGTCGATGTTGAAGCCATTAAAGGTGCCAATTTTAAAGTGGTAGTTGATGCTGTTAATTCTACGGGAGGAATCGCGATTCCGGATTTATTGGAAAAACTTGGTGTTCAATGCATCAAGTTGTATTGCGAACCAAATGGTCATTTTCCTCATAATCCTGAGCCATTAAAGGAACATCTGACAGATATTTCGGCTTTGGTTGTTCAGGAAAAAGCAGATTTTGGAATTGTAGTAGATCCTGATGTCGACCGATTGGCAATTATTTGCGAAGACGGTTCGATGTTTGGCGAAGAATATACTTTGGTCGCCTGCGCCGATTATGTTTTAGGAAGAACAAAAGGAGATACGGTTTCTAATTTATCTTCTTCAAGGGCATTACGGGATATTACTTTAAAACATGGCGGAAAATATCAGGCAAGCGCGGTTGGCGAAGTAAATGTGGTCGAATTAATGAAAACCACAAATGCGATTATTGGAGGAGAAGGCAACGGAGGAATTATTTATCCGGAGGCGCATTACGGCAGAGATTCTCTTGTGGGTGTTGCTTTGTTTTTATCGCATTTGGCACATGCTAAAATTTCCTGCAAAAGCCTTAGAGAAAGTTATCCCGATTATTATATGAGCAAGAGTAAAATTGAATTAACACCGCAAATTGATGTTGATGGAATTTTAGAAAAAATAGCTCAAAAATTCAGTAGTGAAAAACCAAATTGCATCGATGGTGTTAAAATTGATTTCGCGACAGAATGGGTTCATTTAAGAAAGTCAAATACTGAAGCTATTATTCGAATTTATACGGAAAGTATTTCGCAAAAAAAAGCAGATGAACTGGCAGAAAAATTCATCGGAGAAATCAAGAGCCTTCTATAATTATCAACGTTGTGAAATGTACTTTTTCAAATACGAATATTATTTCAAAAGAATATTAAACCGCTGATTTATATCATCAAATGTCAATTTTGTCTACGTTTTTTAATTAAATGAATATCAAATAAAAAACAGTTTTTTTTAGAAGTAAATTAATTTTTTTTGATAATTATTTAGATTCTTACACAGTCAAAATTTAAAATCGGTAAGAATTTAATAATACTTTTTCTAAAAAATGTGCTCGAAAACACTTTTTTTATGTGCACGAACACATTTTTTTGATTTTACCATTGTTTATTAAAAAATATTATTTAGTTTAGCCAAAAGTAAGTGCAAAAAGAGCTTTTTTTCGGCAACGTTTTAAGTTGAAAATCAGGCGAAAAAGAGAAGTTTAAATTTTAAAATTACCATTTCGAAAAGGTAATTAAGCTGTTAAAAATCAGGCGAGACATAAACCCAACATACAGATTAAAAAATAACCAAACAAAAACAAGACAAAAAACAAAACCGAAAAAATTATGAAACCAAAAGAAACATAACATGACCCTTTCGCTTTGTGTTTATTAAAATCCCTAACCATTTTTTATTCACGCAAAGCATGCTTTTTCCATTAACCATTAAACTAACCAGAATAATATGAAAAAAAGTAACAAGTTACTACACAGTAACTATCACGAATTAAAATTTAATTTAAAGACTATAATTACTGTTTTAATTTTGATAGTATCTGTTTTTAAAGTAAACGCGGCCACCTCCACGGGCAGCAATAAATTAGAAATTGTAAACAAAAGTTCAGAAGCTGATATTATCATCAAAGGAGTTGTTTTAGACGAATTAGGTCAGCCCATGATTGGCGTTACAATTGTACCAAAAGGTTCATCACGAGGTACAACTACAGATTTTGACGGAACTTTTACGATTGTCGTTCCTTCTGCTACAGAAGCTTTATTGTTTTCGTATGTTGGATATGACTCAAAAGAAGTTGCGATTGCAAACCAGACTAATCTTAAAGTTTCAATGGTTCCGGTATCAAAAAGCCTGAATGAGGTAGTTATTGTAGGTTACGGAACTCAGAAAAAGAAAAATGTACTGGGTGCGATGTCTTCCGTAAAAGGAGAATCTTTGACTTTATCGTCTGCACCATCTGTTTTAACAGCACTTCAGGGTAAAGTTGCAGGTTTACAAATTACGCAAAATAGTGCTCAGCCGGGCGGTGGATTTAATATCCAGATTCGTGGTGCGGGTTCGATTAATGCAAGTAATGATCCTTTAATTGTGGTTGACGGATTTCCTATTACCAATTTAGAACAGCCGGGTTCAGGAAATCGTTATGATGGAGGAACGCAAGGTGTTTTAAATTCTTTTAATCCAAATGACATTGAATCTATTGATGTTTTAAAAGATGCGAGTGCTTCTGCCATTTATGGTGCAAGAGCTGCAAATGGTGTCATCATGATTACGACTAAAAAAGGAAAAGACGGCGAAGTTCGGGTTGATTATTCAGGTTCTTATTCGTATCAAAAATACAATGACGGTTATGATGTGCTGGATTTGAAACAATGGATGCAATTACGAAATGATGCTTCTAGAGAAAACTGGGAGTTTATCAATAAAGTATATCCATATTCTCCAAAAACTTTAGACGAGGCAAATGCTGCTCCGGTTAACGGGATTCCGTACAAAAGATTATATTCTGATGAACAAATAAGAAACGCAGGCGCAGGAACTGATTGGTTATCATTGGTTACGAGAGACGGAATAGTGCAGCAAAATAACTTGTCATTACGAGGCGGAACGCAATCTACTAAATACTTTTTATCCGGAAATTTATTTGACCAACAGGGAATTGTGAAAAATTCTGGGATAAAAAGAAGTACGGTTCATTTTAGTATCGACCAAAAATTAGTTGATTTTGTAACCGTTGGTATGAACATGACAAAAAGTAGAGTCAACAATCAAAACTCACAATTAGGTGGAAAATTTGATCCTGTAACAGGTCAGGAATTATCTCAATTTGAAAATTCGGGAATTATCAGATCTGCAATACAGCAAAGTCCTGATGTTTTGGCAATTGATGCGATGGGCAATTATCCAATAAATCCTGATAATGCCTTAGAACCTAATCCATATTCGATGCTTACTATTTCTGATGAAGGCGTTGTAGACAGATCGCTTATGAATTTTTATGCTGAAGCAAAACCGTTTAGAGGTTTTACAGCAAGAGTTCAGGCAGGTTTTGATCAGGGAAATTCAAGCAGAAGCACTTATTTGCCAAGAACAACTTTATACGGAGCATTAGAAAATGGTAAGGCATCTATCAATACGGAAAAAAAGAATGATGATTTGCTGGATGTGATTTTAACTTATAATACAAAAATCAGAGATGTTAATAACTTCACTTTTATGGTGGGATATTCACAACAAACATTTAGAACTGAAAGATCAACATTAGGAAACAGTAATTTTATTACCGATGCTTTTTTATGGAATAATATGAATGCGGGAGCGGGAACAAAAGTGGTTGGTTCTACAAACAGTGAATTTGGGTATCGCTCGTATTTTTCAAGATTAAACTATTCTTATAAAGATAAATACATGCTAACGTCTACGATACGTCGAGATGGAGCAAGTATGTATGCAAAAAACAATAAATACGCCTTATTTCCATCTATTTCTGCGGGATGGGATGTATCTCAGGAAAAATTTATGACTTCTATTTCTGATTATATTTCTCAATTTAAATTAAGATTTGGATACGGTGCGGTAGGTAATTCAGGCGGAAATGCTTTTGCGGCTTATTATGCGCAGCCGGCTTATTTAAATCCTGATGAATCAATTTGGACAGGAGTTTTCCCGACGAGATTAGAAAATCCGGATTTGAAATGGGAAACTACAACTGAGAAAAATTTAGGTCTTGATTTTGAAATATTAAACAGAAGAGTTTCAGGATCAGTTGAAGTTTACGAGAGAGTAATTTCAGATCTGTTAATGCTTAAACCAATTAATAGTTATAATGAAATAAATGAGGTTTGGGCAAACGTGGGAAGTACACGAAGCCGGGGTGTGGAAGTTACGGTAAGCACAGTAAATATTGATCATCCGGATTTTAAATGGAGATCTACTTTTACATATTCTCAATTTAAAACCAATTGGAAGAAAAGAGCTCCAGACTGGAAACCAAGAGTTTATGAAGGTTACAACGATCCTGTTCGTGCCAATTACTACCAAATTTCTGATGGAGTTATGCAAATTGGAGAAGTGGTTCCTGCACAGCCGGATTTATATCCGGGGCAAATAAAAATTAAAGATGTTAATGGTTTTGTGAGAGATAATGCAGGAAATCCGGTTACGGATGCAAATGGTGTATTTTTAAGAACAGGCGCTGCCGATGGTAAAATTGATGACGCAGATACTGTTTTACTTGGATCACAGGATCCTGATTTTGTTGCCGGTTTAAGCAATACGATTATCTGGAAAAACTTTCAATTGAACTTTATGTTTAACGGAATGTTTGGTAGGGAAATCATCGACAGAACTGATTTTGCTTATGGCGTTACTGCCGTTGGTGTAGCACAAAACGGAAGAAATGCCACGACAAATATCTATAACAGATGGACGCCGGATAACCCAACAAATACACGTCCGGGTTCAAACTTTGGCTACACACAATACGGATCCGGTGATTTCTTTTTGCAGGAAGCTTCGTTTGTTCGTTTGCAAAGTGTATCGCTAACGTATAATTTTCCAAAAAAATGGTTTGGTAAATTCATGCAGGGTGCCGCCATTAGATTAGACGGACAAAACCTTTTTACCATTACAAAATATGATGGTATCGATCCTGAAACAGATGGTTATGCAGCAGCGTATCCAAATGTAAAAACATACACAGTAGGAGTTGATCTAAAGTTTTAATAAAAAAGACATGAAAAATTTAAAAAATTATACAATAGTTTTACTATTACTCGTTTTCTCAGGATGTAATGAAGATTTAGAATCTGTTAATTACGACGAGATTAATCCAAGTATTTTTCCTAGCTCAGAGGCTGATATTCAGGCGATAGTCGCTTCGGCTTATTATCCGCTGAGAGGTTCTTACGGAAACGGAATTCATTCTACTTCAGAGAACGGATTAATGTTTATGCTTGACGCGACAACCGAAATCCTGCAAGGACCTTACGGCGTACAGCAAGAAGCATCATATCATAGTTACAAAGCAACATCTACAGCTTTTACACGCTTTTACGATGTGTTTTACAATAAGATTAGCGGTATGACTTTGAGTATTGACCGAATCGAAAAATCAAAAGTAAACGAGTTTGTGAAAAAGCAGGCTATTGCCGAAATTAAATGCGCACGCGGATTATTGGCTTATGAACTTTTTGATATGTACGGACCTCTTGTGGTTGCGCCGCTCGATGTACTTCAAAATCCATTGAAAGAAGAACCTTTGGCAAGACTTTCAAATGCTGCTATGGTAAGTTTTATCGAAAATGACCTTAAAGATGCTGCCGCAGATTTAAAATCTCCTGCCGAAACACCATACGGAAGATTTAGCAACGGTATGGCAAGAATGGTTTTAATACGTTTATATCTTCATGAAAAAAGATGGGCAGAGGTTGAAGAACAAGCCAACGCTATTATAGGTATGAATTATTATGCATTAGAAGATAATTATGTTGGTTTATGGGATGTAAAAGCGCCTGTAAGCAGTAAAGAAGTGATTTGGGCAGTTCCGGCAGATTATGCGGGAACAAGCGAAAACCAATGGCAATTAATGGTTTTGCCTGCTAATTATCCGGGACGCGGCGGTTACGGAACGATTCAGAGTTCCTGGACTTTTTATGATTCTTTTGAAGCAACTGATATTCGTAAAGATGCCTTAATTGCTGAATTTACAGGAACAGACGGCGTTACGTACAACAGGGCAAATCCTGCAAATTACATGCAATTAGGACCAATTCCGTTAAAAATTGATCCGGATGCAGCGAGAACAACTGCTTTAACAACCGTAGATATTATTGTATATCGTTATCCTGATGTATTATTATCAAAAGCAGAAGCCTTGGTAAATAAAACCGGAACGCCTACACAAGAAGCGATTGATTTGGTTAATGTAGTTAGAAAAAGAGCGAAAATAAGCAAAATTGAACTTGCAGATTATAATACGCTTGCCAGTTTTAATGATATGATTCTGTTAGAAAGATCACATGAATATTGGTGTGAAAACGGACAATACCGTTCTGATTTAATCCGTCACGGAAAATTTACGGAACACGCAATTGCCTTAAACGGATCTGCAAGTCAAAGCGCGCCATATAAAGCATTGTTTCCTTTTTCATTAGAAAGAATCAGTGAAGGTAAAGGGAAGTTTATCCAAAATCCGGAATATAATTAATTTCTTTTTCAGAAGGATTTTAAAATGATTAATCAGATAATTTAATTAAAAAAACATGAAAAATATAGTAATGATATTTTGCCTTTTTCTAAATCTTGCTTCCGGTTGTCAAAGCGATGGAGGCGGTGAAAATAAAGAGGAAGCAAACGGACTTGAAAAAGTTACTTACACAGCTTCCAATGAAGTTTTTACCAATCCCGAGCGTGGTTTTATGCACAGCTGGCAGGTAAATTCTGAAGGCGCTGCAATGACTGCCGCATCTTTAGCCAATTTAAAGAAAGAAAATGTAAGCCTAATTTTGCGTCTGTATTATTTGGAAAAATTTAAAACGACGGCTTTAAGCCAAACGCAATTAGATTTGATTAAAACCGATTTTACGCGTCTAAGAGAATCGGGCTTAAAATGTGTTTTGCGTTTTGCGTATACCGACGCTCAGGATGGTACAGATGCTTCTGTTGCGGTTATTTCAGGACATTTAGATCAGTTAAAACCAATATTGGAAGAAAATAAAGATGTTATTGCTTTTGTTCAGGCTGGTTTTGTTGGCGCTTGGGGAGAATGGTATTACACAACAAATCAACTTACTACGCCAGCGAATAAAAAATTGATTTTAGATAAACTTTTAGAAACTTTTCCAAAAGAAGTTAAAATTCAGGTAAGAACACCAAAAATCAAACAAGATTTTGTTGCGACTACAACCGCTATGGATGCCACAGTTGGTTACGGAACCACCAATACAGCCCGTTTGGGTTTTCATAACGATTGTTTTATGGCAAGTGTTGACGATTATGGAACGTATATAAATGTAACTGCCGATAAAACATATATAAGCAATGAAGCCCTTTTTGTCCCAACAGGAGGAGAAACATGTCCGCCAACAGATGTTCCGGTTGCAAGCTGCAGTATTGCCGAAAAAGAAATGACGATGCTAAAATGGACGTATTTAAATCTTGATTATTACGGTCCGGTTTTGCAGGAATGGAGAAACAATAATTGTTTTACAGATTTTGAAAGAAAGTTGGGTTACAGACTTGCGCTGGCAACTTCGAGCGTTAAAAAAGAAGCGGCATTAAACGGATCTTTAGAATTTAATGCAGTCATTAATAACGGTGGTTTTGCTCCGGTTTACAATCCTAAAAATGCTTATTTAATTTTTAGATCGACTGCAAATGGAACTATTTACAAGAAAAAATTAAGTTTTGATGTTAGAAAAGTGGTACCAAGAGTTGCTTTTGATTTAAAAGAAACGGTGAGTTTAGCAGATATTCCTGCAGGTACTTACGAATTGCTTTTAAAAATTGAAGACAGTTCAACTAAACTAATTGACAGACCGGATTATTGTATTCGTTTTGCTAATACAGGTTTATGGGAAACGACTACAGGATTCAATAAATTATCACAAACGGTTATCATTAAATAGTTATAAAAACATTTAAACCAAAAAACCATGAAAAAAATAAAACTAACCAAATACGTAACAATGCTAATGGCGTTGTTATTGCTAACGGCTTGTTCGAGCGATAGTTCGTCTTCGGATTCAGCAACAAAACCCGAAGCAGATTTTTCATTTACGAATGACGGAAGTACGTTTACGTTTACTAATCTTTCTAAAAATGCTACAAAATACAGATGGGATTTTGGCGATTTGTATTATTTATCGAGCGAAAAAGATCCGGTTTATACGTATAAAATTGGCGGTGAAATCAGAGTTTCATTAACCGTTACAAACGATGCAGGCGAAGAATCCTTTATTACAAAAACAATAACAGCTCCAAGAATTATAATTATAGATATCAAAGTCGACGGAAAGTTTACAGATTGGGATGATGTAGCGGTTACAGATCAAAATACATCTGGAAACGGTTCTATCCAGAAAATTAAAATTTGGGCTGGAGGTGCAAACGTAAATGTGTATTTAGAAGGAAACAAAAAAATGCTGATGGAATTGGTCGATATGTATATCAATACGGATGGAAATACACAAACCGGATTTTTGCATTCGAACTGGCCGGATGGTTCTGGAGCAGAGTTTTTATTTGAAGGCCCGATGGTAACAGGTGGCTGGGGAGATTTCTATAAACATACCGATCCGAATGGAGGATGGGGCTGGGGTCAAATTGTTGGTTCCGGAGCTAATTTAAAAGCGTCGGCTATTGTAAGTCTTAATGATACAACAAATGCTATAGAATTTAGTATTCCGAAATCGCAATTAGGAACTTTAGGAAGCTCAATTGGTATTGCAATTACCGAAATGACTTCGGGTTGGGCTGGTGTTGCCAATTTCCCTGAAGGTCCTAAATTTTCGACATTACAACTTTAGTTTGTCGTCGATAACCTGTCAAATATGCCAATAGAGGGAACGTTTTTTGAAGAAATTATTTTTTAAATCTATTGGCATGAGCTATCGAGTTTATATAATTTTAGAAATAATTCCGGGAATTTTAATATAAAACACCGGAATTATTTTTATCAAAAATTGAATCAAAAACAGCCTATAAATATCAAACATGAATAAAATCATAGCCAATAATCGCCTGATGTCTGTAGATGTGCTACGAGGATTTGATTTATTAATGATAATCGTTGCTGATCGTTTTTTCTATAACTTAAATACAGCGGCAAAAACCAATTTAACAAAGACTTTGGCAGATCAGTTTGAACATCCTGAATGGATTGGTTTTCATTTATATGATGTAATAATGCCTTTGTTTCTATTTGTTGTTGGCGTTGTAATTCCGTTTTCATTAGGAAAAAGAAGTACCGAATCAGGATCAGATGCTACATTATATTACCATATTCTAAAGCGATTTGTAATACTTTTTATTTTAGGATGGATCGTTCAGGGAAATTTGCTTTTTTTGGATATTTCAAAATTTCAACTATTCAGTAACACGCTTCAGGCCATTGCTGTAGGATATTTATTCTCCTGTATTGCTTATCTCAATTTATCTCAAAAAGGAAGATATATATTCTTTGTAACCTGTCTTGTTTTGTATGCGGTTTTACTGTCAATCCCGAATTTCTTTGGACATAATTTTGAATTATTACCCAATAAAAATCTTCCTATTTATATTGACCAGCAGGTTTTTGGACGTTTTTACGACCAAACGCAATATTCGTGGTTATTAACCGGCTTAGGATTCACGGCTACAACCATGTCGGGATTATTTGCAGGCGAATTGCTTTTATCATCAAAACCAAGACAAAAAACAGCAATGTATCTTTTTTTTATCGGTATAACCGGAATCGTTGTATCGCTACTTATAGGATTATGGCACCCCATTATTAAAAAAATATGGACGAGCTCTTTTGTCATTTTCTCATCCGGAATAAGTTTTGTTTTATTAGCTTTATTTTATTGGATTGTCGATGTAAAAGGCTATACCAAATGGGCTTATCCGTTTCGGGTTATAGGTCTTAATGCTATTGCTGCTTATGTTGGTTCGCATGTTTTCAATTTTTCATTGATTGCCAAACAAATATTTTTTGGTTTTGAACAATTTACAGGAGCCTATTATGATGCATTTTGCGATTTAGCAGGTTTCGGAATCCTTTATTTCATACTTTGGTATATGCATAAAAACAAGACTTATATTAAGGTTTAGAATGGCTGTTAAAATGTATTAAACACATAGAAACATAGATTTTAAGTGTAAAAAATAAATAATGCCACAGATTAAAAGATTAAAATGATTTTTTTTTCACGTAGATTTTATAATCATATTCAAGTCTAGTTTGTCATTTCGACCGGAGGGAGAAATCACACGCGCAACTCGACAAAGATTGGTTCTTTACTTTGCGGAATTTCTAATGTGATTTCTCCCTCCGGTCGAAATGACAAACTAATGGAAAAATTAAAATGATTAGAAAAAATCTGCTTAATCTGCAAAATCTGCGAGAAAAAAACATTTAAAACATGCATAAAATTTTATAATAAAAACAAAAAATTACGAGTAACTCACCTCAATACATTACCTAAATAAAAAAAAATGAAAAGTTCAATTTTAAAATTTTTACTGATAGCCTTTTTGCTATTGAAAATTTGTGATTCATCGGCACAAATTATAAAAACAAAAACACCCAAAAGAGATAAAGGTCAAACTGATGTTTTGCGTTTGGCAACACCGGCAATTCCTGTTGTTCATGTCGCCATTATTGGTTTAGGAATGCGTGGCACGGGCGCTGTAGAACGCATCACACATATTCCCGGAGTAGAAATAGTTGCCTTGTGTGATATGCTCGAAGACAGAACAACAGCAGCCAACGATACTTTGGTAAAACACGGAAAACCAAAAGCAGAAGTATTTTTTGGAGAAGATTCATGGAAAAAAGTAACGACTCTTAAAAATGTAGACTTAGTATATATTGTGACCGATTGGAAACATCACGCTAATATTGCAGTACAAGCCATGAAAGACGGTAAACATGTTGCTGTAGAAGTTCCCGGCGCATTAACAATGCAGGAAATTTGGGATGTTATTGATACTTCTGAAAAGACTCGTAAACATTGTATGATGTTAGAAAATTGTGTGTATGATTTCTTCGAATTGACAACATTAAATATGGCACAACAAGGATTATTTGGAGAAATTCTTCATGCCGAAGGTTCTTATATTCATGGTCTTCAGCCGTATTGGGGACAATACTGGAACAACTGGCGTATGGATTATAACCGTAAACACAGAGGCGATATTTACCCAACACACGGAATGGGTCCGGCGTGTCTGGCGCTAAATATTCACAGAGGTGATAAAATGAATTTTTTAGTTTCGATGGATACAAAAGCGGTTGGAAATCCTGCTTTTATTAAGGAAAAAACGGGAGAAGTCGTAACTGATTTTAGAAACGGTGATCACACGATGACCATGATTCGTACCGAAAAAGGAAAAACAATCCAGATTCAGCATGATGTTACAAGCCCCAGACCGTATAGCAGAATGTATCAATTGACAGGAACTAAAGGTTTTGCCAATAAATATCCTGTAGAAGGTTATGCAATTGATGCGAAAGAAGCAGGAGGAGAGATCTCAAAAAATTACCAAAATCTAAATGCCGAAGAATTTGTATCTGAAGATGTGAAAAAGATATTAATGGAAAAATACAAAAATCCGATCGTGAAAGATATTGAAGAAATGGCAAAAAAAGTAGGCGGTCACGGCGGAATGGATTTTATTATGGATTACCGTATGTTTCATTGTTTACAGCAAGGACTTCCGCTGGATATGGATGTTTACGATTTAGCAGAATGGTCTTGTTTGAGTCCGTTAACGGAGATTTCATTAGATAATAATTCGGCTCCGGTTGAAATTCCGGATTTTACACGTGGAGGCTGGCAGAAATTAAATACTGTTGAGTTTTCTAAATAAAAGCGCGTTTTTAAATTGATTGTTAGTTATATTTTGCATTAGAGTATTAAAATCTCCTGTTTTCTGGCAGGAGATTTTTTTTGTAATTAACTAAATCAGAAATCGGCTTTTAATGTATGTTTTAATTTTTTTTCACGCAGATTTTGCAGATTGAGCAGATTTTTTTTTAATCATTTTACAATTTTGTAAGCATGAAATTGAAATTTACTTTGATTTTATCGGCTACTTTTTTGCTAACCACTTTTGGGATTTCAATGTCAAAGTCTTCCGGTTTTACATCAAAATTTCCTGTTACCGTTATTTTATCACCGGATTTTGAAATTTTAGCGTTTGCGGTTATTTTTTTGGTTTTTCCGTGTAAAGTCAAATCTCCTGAAATCTTGACTATTTTGGCTGTTGAAGACAGTTTCGATACATCAAAATCGTCGACTTTTCCTTTAAATGTTGCCTTCGGAAATTTATCGGATTCTACATAATTTTCATTAAAATGTTCTTCCATTAAGGCAACTTTAAAACGAAATCCTTTCATAAGAGCCAAAACGGCAATATCTCCCGTTGCCGACTCTAAAATGGCCGATGTATTTTTATTTTCTGCAGCAACTTCTTCAAAAGATTCAACAGAAGCTTCAAATTTTAAGCTTCCGGTTTTTGTGATATACTTTTGAGCTGAAATCTGCGATATTCCAACAAATAAAAATAGCAGTACAATTATTTTTTTCATTTTAGTGTTGATTTAATTTTCCAATAATCCGTCCGTATTCCATTGCAGAATTAGATTTATTTTATCCTGCGGCATTCTTCCTGCTTTTGGCATTTGTCCGGGCGTTCCGTTTTGTCGCTGAATTCTATCTAATAAATCCGTATTTAAAACAGCATCTTTTACCTGATCATACGTTTCTAAAGGTCTAAGCGTAGATTCTGCAGCATGGCAGGCAATGCAGTTTGCATCAATAATAGATTTCACATTTGCGGTGTAAGTAACGTCTTCAACTATAACAGTTGGTTCTTCCAGACTTTCATAAGTTGTAGATTCACAACTATATAATGATAGAATAAGACCGGATAAGTAAATATATTTTTTCATATTTTATACTTTTAAAAAACTCTATATAAATTAAACCCAAAGAAAAAATCGCCTTTCCCCCAATCTCCGGCAGCACTTGTTAAGTAACCGCTTTCGGTCATTGATTGCGAATTTGTAAAAAGCAATTGAAAAATATGACCTCCGGTTTCTATGTCCAAGCCAACGGAAAGTGGATTATTATAAAAGCCGGGTTTGTTAAAATTCTCTGCGTATTCCAGATTAAGAGAAAGTCTTTTGGTTAATTTTAATCGTCCGCCCGCACCGAAAGTAAATTGGTTATCGTTTTCTATATCAGGATTATATAGGTTTTTATGGATATAGGAGGGAACCAATTCTAGCGATAATTTATCAGAGAATTTTCTTGAAATCAAAACCTGATTGATATAACTCAATCGGTCAGAAAATTCAATTTTAGGATAATCGTCTTTTTTTAAACCACTATTAAAATCTATGGTGCTGTAACCAACAATATCAACAGGAAAGTCTTCGTTTTGTCTTATAAGCCTGTATTTTGCCGATGCTTCATTTATTTTTAGCAAAGTATGATGTGATGCACTTAAAGAAAGCCAATCGGTTACGCCGTAAATTCCGCCAATTTTTGTTGTTGCGTCATCAAACCCGAAAAATTCGGAAATTCCGCCTTTTACAGTACCAAATCGATGTGATATTACGATGTAAAATTCATTTTTGGCAGCTAATTTTGTAGATTGTAAGGTTATAATCTGCAAGCCTTTAAATGTTGCCGTTACGTTTTTATCAACCACTTGTGTCGAGTCGAGCGCAGAGAGCAAATCATCCTGGGCATTACTATAAAAACAGATTAAAAAAGCGATTATTAGGAATATTTTCTTTTTCATATTTAATGTTGTTGAATACTGCATTGATCAAATTTTACTACTGCGAATAAATCATCAAAACCTATACATCTTCCTTTTACATTGATTTGTTTGTTCATTAAAGTCTTTTGTACTTTTTCGTTCATTTTACAAAATACTTTATGATCTATTACCATTGACGAATCAGTAACTTCTGAAACTATTCCTTTAACTTCTATTGTTTTATTTAAATATTTAGAGTCTCCTTTTGATGGATTTAAAGCATATTCTTTTTCTAAATTTGAGGCAGTAATTGTAACTATTGATTTTTCATTTTCGATGTTTCGGGCATCTTTGTATAAAATATTTTGATAGATATAATAAGGACCAAAACTTATCACTAATAAAATTATCAGAATCTTGATTCTTGTCTTATTCATGTCGATTTTTGATTTGGTTTTTGTTTTAGCAGATGTGGTTTTCGATTTTATAATTTCAAATTAGTCCAATAGAATTTGGACTAATTTGAAATAGTAGGGTATTAGATAAGTTTATATCGCCAGAGGTATATCTCTTACCGGTACTGGCCAAACGGCAGGAGCAGGGAAACTAATTCCTTTATTAGCGCCTCTTACGTTGGCATCTTGTCCAAAATAATACAAAGGCCAGCCATTGTAAACCAATTGAGATTTACCAAATACGGTGATAACACTAAATTTAGTTTTGTCAAGAAGTGAAGGAACTACAATTTTATCTGTTTCATAGATTGGCCAAACAGCATTGTTCGAAAAATCTTCTTTTGTATAGTTGTTTTTCTTGAAATTATCATTTTTGAAAGTATACAATGTTAAACCTTTAGCATCTGTAAAATAGGTAGTTTGTCCATCTCCAACAGTATAATCTGATTTGTAGTTTTTACCATCATGTCCTAAAAGCTGGCTTCTTACAATCATGATAGAATAGTCCGGTTTTGCTATAAACCAAGTACCGTTAATTCCGTCTCCTGTGGTTTGACCAGCCGCTTCCGGAGTATTGGTTATGTTGCCATATCCATCACCTGTACCTGGCGCATAGTAATACAAAGGCCATCCTTTATAGGTTAATTGTTTTTTTGAAGAGGCGTTAGTAACAGTTCCAAAATCTGATAATGCTAATCCTGCGCCTAATTTATCAGCTGTTAAATTGTCTACATTAAATGGAGGCCATACTGCTTCACATCCTCCGGTACAAGAAACTTGTCCGTTTGCATCTGTTGCGAAAAAATATAACGATCTTCCGTCTTTATCTGTAAGGTAAGAACCTAATGTAGGGCTTGTAGCAAGTTTAACGTCCATTTTTACTTCCGGAGTAACAGGAGGTTCTGGAGTGTCGCCACCATTATCACTACTACAGCTTACGAAAAATGTTGTTGCAGCAAGGGCAACTAAAGCGAATTTGATTTGTTTTAATTTCATTGTTTTGTAAATTAGATTAATATCGAAAAAGGGAAAAAATATACTTTAATGGTTTTATAAAGTATGTATTGTAATAATTTGCTATCAAGAATTTATTCTTGATTTTATGGAGCATCCGGGTGCAAAAAAGGCGTAGTACATCTTATGAACTGTCATAAGAATAAGCCAGATGATCTGGTATTGATTTTTTTAAAGAGGTCATTTTTATTCTTTTAATAGGTTTCAATAGTAAAACAGCTTTAGTGCAGATTACCCTACCAAAGAATTGTTATTTTTGAAAAAAAAATTAAAAGAAAGAAAAAAATTAATGGTAAACCTTGTAGGAATAAGGTTAGAATGAAACTCTAAAACTCAGGTTTGGAGTTCTTTGCAATGCAAATGTTTCTACTTCTTCGATAGAATTTGTCAACGAACTTACCCGGTAATATTCGCTGATTTCATTTTTTCGGTTTAGGATATTTAAGATAGATATTCCCAATTTGTATTGAATTCCGTTTTCAGTATCCCATTTATAAGTGGAGGAAATATTAACCTGCGAAAAAATATGCAGATTGGTATTGTTTGGTTTGTTGTAAACCAAAATAGGATCTGAAAGATCGATTTGAGAAAGATCGGGAGAAGTTTTTGGTCTGCCCGAAGACCATTTTGTTCCTAATGCAATTTTAAAATTATTTTTTTCATAAATACCTGCCCACGAAACAGTGTGCATTAATTCAAAATTGTTGGGAAAACTTGAGTATTCATAATTAGAAAAATGATAATCATTATGGTTATATGTATAACTCAACCAGGTTAGAAAATGATTCATTTTTTTCTGAACCAGCATTTCTGTTCCCCAAACTACATAATCTCCGGTTGTGCGAACAAACTCTAACTGGTTTTGAAAACCCTGACTTGAAGTGGTGATTCCGCTTACTTTTTTATAAAAATTTTCTATATCAAGTAGCCAGTCATTCTTTTTATAGAATAAGTTCAGGGATAATTGTTTGCTTTTTTGAATAGGAATTGTGGTGTTATTGGAGATAATCCAGCGTCTTTTTTCAATACCAAAATAGTCTTTCTGCAAATCAATAATTTGTTGGGAGTTTTGACTTTTTAACTCGCCCAATAATTCAATATTCAGGTTTTTATTGATTCCGTAGCTAAATTGCATTCGCGGTTCTACAATATATTTCCTGAATTTTTCAATATAATTAACTCGTGTTCCTGCCTTAAAATAAATTCTGGAAAGCGTATCGTTGTATTTTCCTTCCAAGATTAAAGCGTGAGTTCTAAGCACGTCTTTAATTTTTCGATAGAAATCAGGATTTGTTACCTGCTCTAAATTCGTAATACCAATTTCGTTATACTGATATCCGTCGTTAAAACTAAATTTAGAGGTAATAATATGATTATTTTCTAAATTAATACCATTATTGTTTACTACATTTTCCTGAATAAGGATTTGATTGTCGATGGTATTATTTTGATTCGCCAAAAGTTCGTATGCCGAATTATAAACATTGATTTTAGTGGTATTAAAGCTATTCCAGTTTCTTTTCCAGGACAAGTTTCCGCCATAATTTTGCTGGCGTAAAACATTATTTTCCGATCGGTTTATGTCGTATACCGTGGCACTTTGAAAAACCTCCAAATTATCTTTAATGGTAATTAAATCGAGTACAATTTGATCTTTAGTTCCAATTTTTTGAGCATATTTAAGTGTAGCATCGTAAAAACCAAATTTTTTGTCACTATGATAATTGACATTTTGGTTTTTTGAAAAATCAGTGATGGTCGTGTTTTGAAACACTTTATTGAAATATTCTTTATACGTAGGGGTTTCTACAAAATCAGTAATCGATTTACGTGCCGAAACTTCGATATAACTTTTTTTAGAAAGATTGTATTTTGCATAAACATCAGCATTAATCATATTTATTCCTGCGCTAAACGAGTTTTTTTCTGCAGTTTCGGGAGTAGAAGAAATAGCGACTACGCTGGATACACTTTCGCCGTAAAATGCCGAACTTCCGTTTTTATAAATAGAAATCGTATGCGCCAAATTTGGATTAAAAACGGATATTAAACCAAAAAAATGTCCCGTTTGAAACACTCGTATTCCATTCCATAAAAATAAATTCTGATCATGCGTACCGCCGCGAACATTAATACTCGAAACACTTTCGTCGATACTGTTTACACCTGGAATTTGCTGCATCGTCTGTAAAGCATCGGGTTCGATAAGTCCGGGGAGAATACCAAATTTTTTGGGTTTAATTTCGAATGAACCGTCGTTGTTTTTAGAAATTCCCGACGCCAGAATAGCATTGGTTTTGATTTCTTCAAGTTGTGTAATTTCAGGTTCTAAAAGTATCTGAAGACAATTTCCTGAATCTGAATTATCGGTCGTAACTTCCTGATTTATATATCCGACGTGACTAATTGAAAAGATATTTTTTGCACTTTTTTCAAATTCAAAATATCCGTTTGAATCTGTTGTAATCTGCGTGTTATTTGGTAAATGAATATTGGCGTTTTCAATGGGTTTATTATCCGGATAAGAAAACACGTATCCGCAAATTATGGGGGTTTGGTTTTCTTTTTTATAAATATTGATGTATCTGTTTCCTATATTTTCAAAAGACAAATTGGTTTTTTTTGCCAGATATTGCAGTTTTTGATTTAAAGAAAGTGATTTTTTTGGCGGATTTAATTGCAGATCTCCAATAATATCTTCGGTGTAATTAAAAATAACCTGATGTTGCTGTTCAATATCATTTATGATTTTTTTAAAAGGCATACCTTTTCCTTTGTCCTGAGCATTAAGGTTCAGGACAAGGAAAATTATGAAAAACAAAAAATGAAATTGTTTGGGGAGCAACATTTATTTTTCGTCAAAAATTATTTTATTGTCTGAGACTTTTTTAGCCTCTAAATGATACGTTGTACTAATAATCTGCAAGGCTACATTTAAATCTTTAGCGGGTAATTTTCCTGTAAATAAGGAGATTGTATCTTTGGTATTTAATTCGATCTTTATATTATATTGCCTTTCAACTTCGTCTAAAATTGTTCTGATATTTTCTTTATAAAAACTAATTTGATTGTCAATCCATTCCGGTTTTGATGTATGTACTTCGACTTTAACCTGTTTTCCGTTTTCAAAACTAACGCCTTGTCCGTGTGTTAATAAAATTTGAGTATTGGCATAATTTACCTTTACGCGTCCTTCATAACAAATCACATCAAACCTGTTTTTTCGGGCTTTAACGTTAAACTGAGTTCCTAAAACGGTTACTTTACCGAGATTTGTGTGCACTTCAAAGCGTTTGCCTTTGGCTACCCTAAAATAGGCTTCACCTTTTAATTCTAAAGTTCTGTTGTTGTCCCAATTCCATTTTTTATAGCTTATTTCAGAACCTGAATTTAGTACTACTTCAGAATTATCGGGTAATGAAAAATTGGTTCTTTTTCCAAAATCTGCCGTTTGCGTTTCATGCACAAAATATTGCATTGCAAAGGTGATTCCAAGAGCCAGAACAAGGATTGCGGCTGCCTGAAATACCCATTTTTTATATAAAGGAACTACTTTTGGAGTCGCTTTTTTCTGTTTAAGAATGTTCGACAACATAGCGTTTTCGTCTAAATCGGCTACCTCCAAATGATCTGTATATTGTTTGATCTTTTGGTATTTTTCAAAATCGGGGCTTGCTTCAAATGCAGCTAATTCATCCGCAGATAAATCATTGTTGAGCCATTTTGCTAATAAGCGATTTTTTTTCATTGTATAGTACTATATAATTAAAACAATTGGAACTGAATTTACCCTACTTTTATATATCAATTTCTTTACGCAAGCTTAACAAAGCGAGATGAATGCGTTTTTCTACAGCTTTTACGCTAATGTTTAACTCGAGGGCAATTTCGCTGTATTTTTTTCCGTCTATTCGATGCATCAAAAAGGCAACGCGCTGTTTCTCGTTTAGGTTTTCGATGGCTTTTAAAAGTTTGTTCTGAAATTGTTTTTCTTCCAGAATATATTCTGGATTTTCATTTGTTTTATCCAAACCGGTGAAGTTTTTTTCATATCTCAAAACCACTTTCTGATGTGCAATTTCGTTGAGACTGCTATTATTTGCAATCGTATAAATATATGATTTTGCTTTTTCGAGCGGTACCGAAGCACAGTTTTGCCAAAGTTTTACAAAAGCTTCCTGCGCCACATCTTCTGCCTGATCTAAATTGCCAAACTTGTAAAAAAGAAAATTTCGAAGCCCTTTTATCTGACTTTTAAAAAAAGACGAAAAAATTATTTCGTCGCAAGTATTTGATTCGGTTTTATTTGGCATTTGGATTTTCAATTTGTACGTAACAAAAGTATTTGTTTTTTTTTAAGTAGGGTAAAAGTAAAGCTGATTGTTTTATAGATGAATTAATTGATTTTAGATTTTAGATTGATGATTTTAGATTTCATACACAAAAAGAAATCAACACAGCAAATCAGAAATCTTAAATCTAAAATTTTATTTACCTTTGTAAAAATATAAATATGTTGGCTTTCAAAAAATATTTATCAATAGTCGTTTTATTGTTCTTATTATCTTGTCAAAATGAAATAGATGAGCAAGATAATACGGCACAGGGAACAGTTACAAATACCTCTCCGTTAACTACTTATCTGCAAAGGGTTGCAATGGTTAAAACGGTGCAGGATAATGTAATTGACCGCTCTAGTTATTGTACGATCAAACTTCCATATACGGTTACGGTTAACAACGAAACAATTGCTGTAAATACTACTGCTGATTATCAAAAAGTAATCGATAATATCAACGCAAGTACTACAGATGATGATGTTGTAAAAATAGTTTTTCCGGTAACGATGGTTTACTATAATTACGTTGAAAAATTTATTCCGCAAGAATCTGATTTTAATGCTTTGATTGATTATTGGAATCATTATCCTGATCTTTTATCCAAAATTAACGGTCTAAATATCAATTATCCTATCACAATTAATATCTATAACAGCGCAAACCAAATTGCAAGTTCGGTATCGATTATAAGTGATCAGGCGTTTTTTAATTTTATAAAAAACCTGAACAGCAGTCAGTATATTGCTTTACAATATCCAATTTCGATTACCGATTATAATTCTCAGAATAAATCGATTACGAATAATTTAGAGTTCGAAAATGCTATTAAATATGCGATTGATTATTGTCCGGAAAATAATATTGTATCGCTTAACTTTGTGCAAACAATAACAAATGGTTCCTGGGAGATTCCGTATTTTTTTGTTGATTCTGATAAAACGGCTTCGTATGCCGGATATTCATTTGTTTTTAAAAATGATTATTCTGTAGTGGCAACCAAAGGCGCAATTACCGAAACGGGACAATGGGAAAGTTCTATGCAAAGCGGCGTTAGGGAATTAAAATTAACTTTTAGTTCAGATTTAATGGGTAAATTAAATAGTAACTGGAAGTTGTTTGAGTTTAATAATTCGCAAATAAGATTACGTAATGTAAGTACTAATACGAGTTATCTTTATTTTGAAAAGCAATAGATTTTGAATTTCAAATTTCAATCTCAATCTCAATCTCAATTTCAATTTCAATTCTTTGAACTAAGTGCTGTGGCTTCTGTGTGTTTTTTTCACGCAGATTTATGGGATTTTTTTTCTACCCTTTAACGGATTAAAATCCGTCCTAATTTTTTAATTTTTAATCCTTTTCATCTGTGCAATCTGTGGCTAAAAACCCGCCAGAAATTCTCATTTTCTCTTATTTTTAAAGCACTTTTTAGCTGCTTATTTCTAATTTAATCCTTTCAGATTAGAAAATTTCTTACACACTAGAAAAAAAACTATATTTTTTAACTGTCTTGGTTTTAGAAATTTAAATTTTTGAAATCGATGTAGTTAACATTTTTTTTGGAAAAAAAACGATTAAAGTTTTTGAGTTAAAATATTTAATTTACCTTTGTTCTATCAAACTGGTAGAATTTAAAAACAAGCTGAAAACACAGAGGTTCAACCTATCAGGTAGATTTTATTTTTGAACTGGTAAGAATTATTTACAATTTAAGCCGAATGATTTTATCGCTTAAAAAAAAATCTGAATCTCTAATTTATACAAATTTTTAACAAGATGAATACTTGATTTAAAGTTTCAAATCTTGTACAGACAAATTCAAATAATAATAATCCCAAATAAAAAAAGAAATGAAAAAACGAATGTGTAGATAAATAAAAAAACCATTTCTGTTGCAGCAGAAATGGTGAAGCTTAAAGAAATTGTTCATCTCTCTATAAGGAAGCGATAATGGAATAAATCCGTTTTCGGCCCGCCTTATTTATTAAACCAAACCAAAGTAATGAAAAAAAAATTAAATAGCTATATATGGTTATGTATTTTATTGATTTCCATAGGAGTAAAAGCTCAGGAAACTACGCCATTAATACAGTCTAAACTTGAAGGAACAGTGGTAGATGCTGTTACAAAGGAAACTATTATTGGTGCTTCAATAAACATTAAAGGAACGACCCACGGTGTTCAGACTGATTTTGACGGGAAGTTTTTCTTCCAGACAGGACAAAAATTGCCTTATACACTTATAGTAAGTTATATGGGGTATAAAAAAGCAGAAGTTGTGGTTAATACAACTCCGGTTGTTATTGAACTTACTCAGGAACAAAATGCACTTTCTGAAGTAGTGGTAACGGCACTTGGTATTACAAAAGAAAAAAAATCTTTAGGATATACAACTCAGGCACTTAAAGGCAGGGAATTGTCAGACACAAAAGAAACGAACTTTTTAAATAGTATGACGGGTAAATTAGCCGGAGTACGTATCACGAATTCGCAGGGTGATATGGGATCTTCCCGTATTATTATTCGTGGTGAAACTTCTATTGGCGGAAACAATCAGCCTTTATTTGTGGTAGACGGTGTTCCGGTAGATAATTCACAATTGAGTTCTGTTGGAGGAGCGAGTGCTTCCCGCGATTTTAAAAATGCAATTGCCGATTTAAATCCAAATGATATTGAAACAATTACAGTATTAAAAGGTCCAAATGCTGCGGCTCTTTACGGATCTCGTGCGGCGCATGGTGTTGTTTTAATCACTACAAAATCAGGAAAAAGTCAAAAAGGTCTTGGTATTAGTTTTAGTTCAGGTATCACGATTTCTCAGGTTGCTACTTTGCCAAAATACCAAAATACTTTTGGTCAGGGATCTAACGGAAAATTTAGTTATGTAGACGGTAAAGGTGGCGGTGTTAATGATGGTGTTGATGAAAGCTGGGGTCCTAAAATGGACGGACGTCTTATTCCTCAATTTAATTCAAATGGGGTAGCGGTGCCTTTTGTGGCTCATCCTGATAACGTAAAGGATTTCTTTAATACTGGTATTACATATGATAATAGTATTTCGGTAGCGAAATCAGATGAAAAATCAGATTTCAGACTTGGTGTAAACAATCAAAAACAAACAGGAGTTGTGCCTAATAGTGAAGTGAACAAAACAAACTTTACGGTTAACACCAATTATCAAATAACAAAAGGTATTAAAGTAGGTGTAAATGCCAACTATATAGTTACGAATGCTCCGGCGCTTCCGGGTGGTCCTAATGGTGGACGTGCTGCAGGTGTTATGCTGCAGTTTCTTTGGTTCGGACGTCAGGTTGATGTTAATGATCTTAAAAATAACAGAAATATTAACTGGAATAACAGTTATTACAGCAATCCGTATTGGAATGCGTATTATAACACGACAAGCCAGCAGCGTAATCGTATAATTGGTGATATTCATTTGGATGCAAAACTTGCTGAAGGTCTTAATTTTAAATTCCGTACAGGAGTTGATTATTATAACGACAGAAGAAAATACACGATTAAATATGGTACAAACGGAACGCCTTTTGGGTCGTATGCAGAAGATGCTTATACTGTAAACGAACAAAATACAGAAGGTATTTTTACATATACTAAAAAACTGAACGATGATTTTACTGTAGATGCTCTTGCGGGATTCAATATTCGTAACCACAGCGATGCAAACAATTATCAAAAAGCACCGCGTTTGGCTGTGCCTGATTTGTATACATTAACAAATTCGAGAGATCCGTTAACGTCATCAAACACATTATCAAGATTGAGAGTTTACAGCGCTTATGCTTCGGCACAATTTGGGTATAAAAACTATGCTTATTTAAACCTTACGGCTCGTAATGACTGGTCATCGACATTGCCAAGCAGCAACAGATCTTATTTTTATCCATCTGTTAATGGTAGTTTAGTTTTGTCTGAAGCTTTAAATTTGAAAAGCAATACGCTTGATTTCTTAAAAGTACGTGGCGGATGGTCAGAAGTTGGTAACGATGCAGATCCTTATCAATTGTCTACGGTTTATAATTTTCAAACAGCTTTTGACGGAAATCCGATTCAAACTTCTTCTCAAAGAAAACTTAATGAGAACCTGAAACCGGAAACAACACGTTCTACAGAACTTGGTCTTGAGGCTTCTTTCTGGAAAAACAGATTGCATTTTGATGTAGCTTATTATAACACGAATAGTTTTGATCAGATTTTAGAAATAAAAACAACAACTTCAAGCGGTTATAATACCCAATTAATCAACGCAGGTAAAATAAACAATCGTGGTATTGAAGTTCAATTCGACGGAACTCCTGTTCAAACGGAGGATTTTAAATGGAATATTGGTGTAAATTATTCTAAGAATATAAGTAAGGTTGAGATTCTTGATTATGACAAACAGATTCAAAACTACACGATTGGTACTTCTGGAGGTGTTGATGTTTTAGCATCTGTAGGACAAGCTTACGGAGCTCTTTACGGTACTGCGTATTTGCGTGATGCCAATGGAAACATTGTTGTAGGCGCTAACGGTTTGCCAAAAGCTGACCCAACGAAGAAGGTTTTAGGACATTATACTCCTGATTATTTAGCAGGTGTTACTAATACATTGACGTACAAAAATCTTGAATTCTCATTTCTTATTGATGCCAGTGTAGGCGGAGAACTTTTTTCAGGAACGAACAGAACTGGTATTTATACCGGAGTATTAGAGCAAACACTTCCGGGGCGTGATGCTGCAAATGGCGGATTAAATTACTATGTAAACGGAACTACAAAAACGTTGGTTTCTGGCGGTAATGTTCCGGGCGGAGCAGTGGTTTATGATGATGGAATGATTTTTAACGGTGTATATGCTGATGGAACTCCAAATACTTCAGTGCTTAGTGCGCAGGAATATTACAAAGCATCGTACAATATTAGCGAAGCTTATATTTACAGTTCAACTTTTGTAAAACTTAGAGAAGTAAAACTGGCGTACAATTTTAATAAAGCATTTGTTAGAAAACTTGGATTAGACGGTGCAAGTATTACTGCCGTTGGTCGTAATCTATTGTTTATCTATAAAGATGCGCCTAATATTGATCCTGAAACAGCTTTCACTACAGGAAATGCACAGGGATTGGAGAGTTTAGCTTTGCCAACGACCAGAAATTTCAGTCTTAATGTTAATCTTAAATTTTAAAAACACGGAATCATGCTAAAAAAAATAGCCTATATAACTCTATTTGCATTGTCACTGACATCTTGCAGTGATGCCCTGGATGATATTAATAAAAATCCAAATGCAACCGAAACACCGTTGGCACCTTACCTGTTAACAGGATCCTTAAAACAAGGCGCTGATTTATACTGGGGGTCAACAAGTAACTTTGACTCGTCTTTATTATTTGCTCAGCATTGGGCTAAAATCCAATATACAGAGCCGGACAGATACGATGTGTCGAACACTTCGTTTACTACTTTGTGGGATAAAGGATATGCAACTTTAATTACAGATTTGAACACGATTCTGAATTTCCCTGCTGAACAGGCAAATTCAAATTATAAAGGAATTGCACTTACATTGCGTTCTTGGACATTTTTATTGTTGACAGACGCTTACGGAAGTATTCCTTATAAAGAAGCAGGTCAAAAAGTAACTCCGGCATATAATACTCAAAAAGAAGTATACACGGGATTACTTGAAGATTTAAAACAAGCGCAGTCTTTACTAAATACATCAGGTGGCGCTGTTGTTGGTGATTTGGCTTACAAAGGTGATATTTCAAAATGGAAAAAACTTGTAAATTCACTTCGTTTGCGTATCGCGTTAAGAATTTCAGACAAAGAACCTGCTTTGGCAAAACAAGCTGCGATTGATGCAACGACTGATGCTGCGGGAGTATTGAGCAGCAATAGCGATACTTTTCAGTTTATTTACATCAGTTCGCCACAGCAAAATCCGGCTTCGGCATGGTTTGAAACGCGTGATGATTACCGTATTTCGAAAACAATGGTTGATAAATTAAATGAGTTCGCAGATCCGCGTTTACCGGTTTATGCGCAATTGCCATCAGATGTAACCGTAGGTAAATATGTTGGCGCTGCTAACGGATTATCAAATAGTGATGCGAATAGTCAGGGTTTTGCTAAAACATCAAAACCGGGTACATATTTCCTGACTTCGACTTCACCGGCTGTAATTGCTTCTTATTCTGAAACACTTTTTAATCTTTCAGAAGCAGTAGCTCGCGGTTATATTGCAGGAGATGCAGAACAGCTTTATAAAAATGCCATTACGGCATCGTTCAATCAATTTGGTATTACCAACGCAACAACTATTGCTACTTACCTTGATCAGGCAACGGTAAAATACGATGCAACAAATTATGCTAAATCGATAGGTACTCAAAAATGGATTGCATTTTACGGACAAGGCCTTGATGCTTTTGTAGAGTGGAGAAGACTTGATTATCCGGTATTAACAGCGGGTCCGGCTACGGTTTTGGACGGTAAAATTCCTTCGCGTTTCTTTTATCCGGGTACAGAACAATCGTTAAACGGAAATAGTTATCAGGCTGCAATAGCGGTTCAGGGAAAAGACCTGCTTACAACAAAATTATGGTTTGATGCAAATTAAACCGAATAGAGAATAAGCAATGCGTTTTGTGAATTTAAAACGTATTACATACATCACAAAACATAAAAAGCTAAATCGAAAGATTTAGCTTTTTTTATTATAGTTGTAGTTGAAACCATTTATGCGATTTTGTCTTTATGGAATTGCAGCAGCCATTGTTCCATTTTTTGAAGCAGTTTTACTTCTTTAGGATCGCCCATAGGATCATCAAGCCCATTTATTGTCCTGCTTACATTAAACTTTTTATCTTCAAACTGACAGGTGAATTTTGGAAATTCGTTATGAAAAACAATCCAAATGTTCAATTCTGCTTTTTTAATTTCAAATTTCTTCATCCAAAGGGAATAAACATTGGTACCGTTTGACAATTTTATAAACTGCAAAATAGCATAATTATTTCAGATGAAGAAAGGTTTAGTTTGTTTTATAAATTAGAAATGATCTTTACTCAGGTAAGTTGTAGTAAGGTTAAGTTAATGCAGGAAGTTCCTTGCATTCTCCATTGTTTAAATATATTATAATTTTGTCATTTTCAGAATTTAAACCTTTTAAAGAGACACAGTTCTGTTTATTTTATTTTGTTTTATGATTTGATATACCGTGCCCGCAATAAACAATATCAAAAGAATTAGCAGTGTATTGGCAATCACCGGATCCTTAATATCTTTTGCCAAAGGATGCCCTACAGGAACACGGGTAAAGGTTTCATTAACAGTTGGAACGAGCGATAAAAAAAAGCTGAAAGACAGAAAAAAGTTTTCAAAATGTCGAGCCCTGATATTTCCTTTCTTTCTCCAATAAAGTAAATATGCTATCCCTATAAAAATGACAATTAAAATTGAAAAAGCATGCCCCGGATTAAATCCTCCGTGCTTAGATATACCTAATGCCGTTAACGAAGTAACTAATGTACAATAAAAATAAATTTTGCCGGTAAGTTTGCTTAAATCAATTTTACCATACTTTACAAATGCTATAAGTGCAGCAATAATGGCAACAACGCCTATAACGGTATGAAAAATTCCTAAATTTGATAATCCCATAATATTTCAGTTTAAAATTAATTGTCATTTTGACGTTACAAAAGTATCTGGAAACAGAAAGAGGGATTATGTCAATTGGTTCAATTTTTTGGCAATTTGGTTCAAAACGAATTTATATATTCAGATATGATTTAAAATATTTAGCAGAAGTAATGCACTTTACAATAAAAAGTTTGAAATTTGCAAAAAATAGTGCTTATGGCAAAATCAACAGAATCTCTCGAAGAATTTTACAAACATAAATTCAACGATTTAGCACAGAATATCTCCAGACATAGCGGACAATTTAATGTCTTTAGAATTGAAGATCGCATTGCAGCAAATACAACATCGGTAACTTATATTCGCAGGGATTTTTTTAAAATTATGCTGTTTTCGGGTAATAATGTGTTTCATTATGGCGACAGAAGTATTGCAATTAACGGTAATACATTGTTATTTTTTAATCCGAAAGTACCGTATACTTATGAAACGCTTGAGCCAGATACTAAAGGATGTTTTTGTGTATTTAAAGAAGAATTTTTTCAGGAAAGTTTCCGTATTAATCTAACCGATTTACCGCTTTTTTCAGCAGGATCTTATCCTGTTTATAAACTTAGTGATACAGCATATAGTGAAATCAGTACCATTTTTGAAAAGATTATTGCAACGATTGAAAAAGACTATATCTATAAGTATGAATTAATTAAAAGCCATGTTAGCGAGTTAATTTATACAGCTTTGGAGCTGCATCCCGCTGAAGACCTTTTCCGGCTAAATGATGCAGGTTCTCGAATTACAGCCGCATTTACAGAACTTCTCGAACGACAGTTTCCTATTGAATCAACATCACAGCGTTTTGAGTTGCGCTCTCCTAAGGATATAGCGCAAAAACTTTCTATACACGTTAATTATCTTAATCGGGCAGTTAAAAAAACAACAGGGCGCACTACCACAGATCATATTTTTGAAAGACTAACTACTGAAGCAAAAGCATTATTAAAATATACCAATTGGAGTATTGCAGAAATTAGCCATGCACTCGGTTTTGAAGATCAGGCACATTTTAATAACTTTTTTAAAAAGCAAACCAATAATAGCCCGTCATCCATTAGAAAGGTTTGAATTTGACAAAAAATGGTTTTGGTTTAACAAAATCACACTATTTATCTCCTTTACCTTTGTCTCAAAATAAAAAATTATGAGCACAAATAAAGTTTGGTATATAACGGGAGCTTCTAAAGGAATGGGATTGTCCTTAACAAAACAACTATTGTCTAAAGGTCACAGCGTTGCAGCTACATCGAGAACGGTAAATGCATTTGAACAATTTGCAGCATTTGGAGACAGGTTTCTCGCATTAGAAGTTGATTTAAAGAATGAGCAATCGATTGGATTATCTTTCAAAAAAACGATTGAAAAGTTTGGCAGGGTCGATGTAATTGTAAATAACGCAGGTTATGGTTTAGGAGGCGCGTTGGAAGAACTTACCGCTGATGAAATAAGCGAAAATTTTGAAGTGAATTTTTTTGCGGCCGTAAGAGTTGTTCAAAATGCTTTGCCGTATCTAAGAGAACAGCGTTCCGGACATATTATTAATATTTCTTCGATAGCCGGTTTTGCTCCGGGATTGGGCTGGTCCATGTATTGTGCTGCAAAATTTGCACTAAGCGGTTTATCTGAAGCACTTGCAAATGACTTAAAACCATTGGGAATAAATGTTACAAATGTTTTGCCGGGATGGTTTAGAACAAGTTTTGCAAAACCGGATTCAATTGCCTACAATAAAAACCAAATGGCAGAGTACAATTACCTGCGTGAATATCATGAAAAAATGAACAGCATGGATGGAACACAACCTGGAAATCCGGATCAAATTGCCGATGCTTTTTTAGAGTTGGTATATAGCGGTAATCCTCCGGTAAACCTGTTTTTGGGCAGCGATGCTTTTAACAGGGCAAAAAGTAAGATTGCACAATTGAATCAGGAAATGTCTGACTGGGAAAAGGTTTCTAAATCGACAGATTTTTGATCGCTATTTTGAACTAAATTATCAAATAATTGAACTAATTAACAAAACGCCACTCTATTTTGTATCGCAAATTTGCATGGTCAATAATGACATTCACTTTTAAAACAAATAGAATGAAACGTACAGCAGAAGCACAATGGATTGGTAATATAAAAGAGGGTAAAGGCGCAATAACGAGTCAAAGCGAAGCTTTAAACAAAACAAATTACAGTTTTAAAACCCGTTTTGAAGAAAATGAAAAAGGGACAAATCCTGAAGAACTTTTAGCAGCAGCGCACGCAGGATGCTTTACAATGGCTGTGAGTTTTGCATTAACCGAAAAAGGTTTAGACTGGGCATCATTAAACACCAAAGCGACATTATCAATGGAAGGTTTTGCTATCAAATCCATACATCTTTCTATTATAGGTATTGTACCGGGATTTACCGCAGAAGAATTTGAAGCTATTACTAAAGATGCAGAGAAAAACTGCCTGATCTCTAAAGCGCTTAATGTACAAATCACTTCAGAAGCGCATCTTGCAGATTAATAACACAGTTAGGCTAATAAGAGCTTACAGTACGTCATTCAGCATTTATCCCTATATTTGGGAAATAATGCTGAATTGGTATTTGTGTCTTATGCACTGGAAAACATGTTAGGTTTTATTACTTACAATTAGCAACGAAAAAACATAAAAAGAAATGGTTACTGACTATAAAAAAATTGAATTATTTGGGAAAACCTTAATTCAGAAAGTAATATTAGACGCACCTTTTGAATTTCCTTTTCCAATATCAGATAATGCTTGTTTTTTATTTTCATTAGAAGGCGAAATAGAATTTCATGCAGATGAAGATCAGTTTGTTGTTCCCAGTAACTATTCATTACTTTTAAATTGCTTAAACACCGGAAAAAAAATTAGCAATTCTATATCGAGTACTCATAATGAAATAGTTGTTATAAGTTTTCATCCTGATACCTTAAAGAAAATTTATGAAAAAGAACTTCCTTTATTGCTTCAAAAACCAAAAAACAGTATATCCAATCAGTCCACTGAAAGAATAAACAATGATTTTTTGATCAAAAAGTATATTGAAGGACTTTTGTTTTATTTCGAAAATCCATCTTTGGTAAATGAAGAAATTTTGATTTTAAAAGTAAAGGAAATTATACTTTTACTCTCTCAAACGCAAAACGCAGAAGCAATACAAGTTATATTATCACAACTTTTTTCGCCGGCACTTTACAGTTTCAAACAAATTATTGAAGCAAATTTATTTTCTCAATTAACAATTGATGAACTGGCACAACACGTTAATTTAAGCATATCTTCATTTAAAAGAGAATTTACTAAATTATATAATGATACTCCGGCCAATTATATTAAAAACAAACGACTTGAAAAAGCAGCAGAATTACTGATTGTTTCTGAACTTCGAATTACAGATATTGCCTTTGATTGTGGTTTTAATGATCTGGCAAATTTCACCAAAAGTTTTCATGATAAATACGACGTTACGCCTACAAATTATCGCTTGAAAGTAAATAATAAATAATTATCCTTACTAAAATTAATTTGTGTTTCTAATTTCATAAACTTCTGCAAACCCTAATTAAAACAGAGATTTTCTTTCTTATTATCTGTTTAAATATCATTACACTTTCTTGTGATTCTTCTCATAAAACTTTAGCAATTTCTCCGATTAAAGTTTTCAATAATTTCTAAACGATGAAAGAATATTGTTTAGAAGTTGAATCAATATGTTAAGCATGCACTTTGAACCAAATTGCCAAATAACTGGTCTTATTCTCAAAACCCGCTCGTCTTTTATATCTCAAATTTGCATAGTCAATAATGACATAACAAATTGTACAGAAAATGAAAAGTTTAAAGAAAGTATTGGCAACAGCCATGTTTGCCATCGTATTTACAGCAGGAGCTTACGCTCAAAATTCAGCTAAAATAATAGGAATAGTAAAAACTGCAAGCTGGTGCAGCGTATGCAAAGCCAATGAAGAAAGAGCAATGGCTGCCCTTACGGAAAACAATAAAGACGGAGCTTACCAATTTGTAGTTAACAATATTACCAGTGCAGAAACGGCAAAAAAGTCGACAGCAGAAATTGAAAAATTGGGACTTACTAAATTAATGGAACCGTATATGGCAACCGGCGTAGTTTATTTGTTTGATGCCAAAACTAAAAAGCCTGTAAATCAATTAATCATGTCACTTTCAAGTGAAGATATTGGTAAAGCTATGGGTTATTTTAAAATGGGTAAATAATTGATTTTATACTATTTAAGACAGCCCGGCAAAAAATAAGCCGGGCTGTTTTTTTTAACTTAATAAATTAAGAATATGTCTATATTAAAAAGAATAGTTCCTTTTACAATACTGTTCACCTGGCTATCGATATTTCATTGTTTTGGTCAGATACAGGAAAATCCCGTACAATGGAAAATCAATATTGAAAAGGGAAACAGCGATACGTTATTAGTCAATATAAAAGCAACGATAAAAAAAGGCTGGCACATAAACAGTCAATTCAACGCCATTCAGGACGGACCTTTACCAACGGTTTTTGACTTTGAAAAATCAGATCAATATACTGTGGCAGGAAAAGTACTGGAGCAAAAACCACTTAGTCGTGCAGCAAAAGAATATAACAATCAGAACCTGTATTATTTTGAGAATGAAGCCATTTTTATACAGAAAATAACACCGAAAACAACTGACAGTATTACAATTAAAGCAGCGATAACCTATATGTCGTGCAGCAGCACAATGTGCCTGCCGCCAGATACTAAAGAAATAACTTTAAAATACAAACCACAACATGTTTCTGCAAGTAAACAATATACATTACCTGCAAAAGAAAGTAATTTAGCACTGGTTTTTTTAGGAGGATTATTGGGTGGGTTTTTAGCACTGCTTACGCCATGTGTATTTTCTATGATACCGCTTACCGTTAGTTATTTTACCAAAAACGGCGGCGTAAAAAAAGCAGTAATTTATGCTGCATCCATTGTAATTATATATGTTACTCTTGGTTTAACGATTACTTTGACATTAGGTCCGGATGCTCTTAATGCGCTGGCAAGCAATGGTATTGTCAACTTTATTTTCTTTTTGATATTCGTTGTATTTGCAATTTCCTTTTTAGGAGCATTCGAAATAACGCTGCCAAATAGCTGGGTTGATAAATCAGATAGTATGGCGGATAAAGGCGGATTAATTGGCATATTTTTTATGGCTTTTACTTTAGCACTCGTATCATTTTCATGCACAGGTCCTATTATTGGAAGTCTTTTGGTAGAAGCTGCAATTGGCGGCAGTATTACAGGTCCCGTTATCGGAATGTTTGGATTTGCTCTTGCATTATCAATCCCGTTTATGCTCTTTGCCGCTTTTCCGAGTATGCTGAAAAAATTACCAAAATCAGGCAGCTGGATTGGTAAGGTAAAAGTTATTTTGGGATTTTTGGAATTAGCTCTGGCTCTAAAATTCTTATCTACTTTTGATTTGGTGTACAAACTTGGAATATTAAAAAGAGAGATTTTTATAGCGGTCTGGATTGTTATTTTTTCAATGTTTGGACTTTATATGCTTGGAAAATTAAAATTTGAAGAGGAGGAGGAAAACACGTCAAAAGTTTCAATAAGCGGTTTCATATCTTCTATTCTGATTTTTAGTTTTGTGGTATATCTGATACCCGGACTTTGGGGTTCTCCTTTAAAATTAGTCAGCGGATTTTTGCCACCTTCTTTTTATAAGGAATGGAATCAAAATACTGCAAATACTGCGACAAATATGACCAGTACTGCAACAGAAAAAAATACCCAAACATGCCCGCAAAATCTAAACTGTTTTCACGATTATGAAGCAGGGCTGGCGTATGCTAAAAAAGTACACAAACCTATTTTGCTTGATTTTACAGGTTGGAGCTGCGTTAATTGCCGTAAAATGGAAGATAATGTGTGGAGCGAACCATCAGTATGGGATAAATTAAATAACAATTATGTATTGATTTCCCTATATGTAGATGATACGAGCCTGTTACCTGAAAATGAACAGATAATTTCGAAAACAACAGGCAAAAAAATAAAAACAGTTGGTAACAAATGGAGCGATTTTCAAACGGCTAAATTCCAAACTAATTCACAGCCTTATTATGTATTGATGGATAATGACGGAAATACGCTATCTAAACCGGTAGCATACGAACCTGATGCAAAAACGTATGCAGGATTTTTACAAAAAGGAATTGAAAATTTTAAATAAATACCCGTAACAAATATATACTGTCTGAGAATTCAGTATTGAACTAAATTACCAAATAGTTGGTCTAATAAACAAAGGCCTTTCCTTTTTTGTAGTGCAATTTTGTCTTGTCAATAGAATGATCAGCATTCTAATAATCAATTCAATTTGTATGAAAAATTTCAAAATCAATTCCTGTATTATTTTATTTATAGTTTCCGTTTTTTCTGTATTTACGGTTACTGCACAGGAAAAACCTTCAGGAAAAATGGAAATAATCTTCAGCACTAAAGACTTTACACATGTGCCGGCAATTGCAAAAGCCCAACATAAAAAAGTATTTGTAGATGCTTACGCAAAATGGTGTGCGCCTTGCAAAGAACTTCAAAAAACAACATTTAAAGACCCAAAAGCCGCCGCGTATTTCAATAAAAACTTCATAAACATCAGTATAGATGTCGAAAAAGGCGAGGGGGTTAAACTGGCTAAAACATGGAAAATTGAAGGTTTGCCAACACTTCTTATTCTTGATGAAAATGGCAGCATTATGGCGAATCACATCGGATATGTAGATGGCACCGGATTACTTGAATTTGCAAAAGAAGCATACGGCAAATAAAAACAAACTTAAACCATAATTAATTACAATGAAAAATATCATTTTTAGCTATATGCTCGTCTTAATTGCGGGCTTTAGTTATGCCCAAAATCAGAAATCAGATAAAGGACATGAAAACAATCCGTATTACTCTGTAACTGACACTAAAAAATTGAACGTGTCTAACGATGAATGGAAAAAAGTATTACCAATTGATCTTTATTTAGTAGCCAGAGAACAAAATACCGAAAAACCATTTACGGGAAAATACTGGAAAAGCAGTACAAAAGGAAAATATTATTGTGCAGCCTGCGGAAATCTGCTTTTTAAATCAGACGCCAAGTTTGCCAGCAGTTGCGGCTGGCCTAGTTTTTATGAGCCGCTCACAAAAAATAGTGTAAGCTACAAAAGAGACAACTCATACGGTATGGTTCGTACCGAAGTTCTCTGCGGACGATGTGACGCCCATTTGGGACATATATTTGATGATGGTCCGGCGCCCACTTATAAAAGGTTCTGCATGAATTCTATTTGTCTTGATTTTGAACCGGACATGGCATCTTCTGAAAAATAACTAAAATAAAAATGATGAAAATAAAAATTATTCTGTTGAGTTTAATACTGTCGTGCAGCATTCAGGCACAAAACATGATCAGTATGTCTTCTTTGCATCCCGCAGCTGACACTACAAGCGCAAGTAAAAAAGAGCTTGCTATTCGTTATCCAAGTTTAAGGCAATTTAATGTCGCCGTAAATAGTTTTGGTTATAGCGATTTTACTTCAAAACTTGATGATGCGAATTTTGCCAGCGGAAAGATAAAAACCGAAAGGATAAGTTCTTTCTACAATACACCGGCTTTTAAATGGAAAAGTAATTCGTTATCAGCAACCATCAATTATACGTACACTTCTACAGAATTAAAAGATATTACAAATGAATTGCCAGAGAAGCAGTTAATGTCTTTAACCTCAGACAAAAGCACTATTGATGTGGCTTTAAATTACTCCAGATCAGATAGTATATTCAATCACCCCATTATTTATTCATTGGTAGTGAGAGGTATATCGGATAATTTAAACAGTATTCGTCGTTTTAATTTTAACGGAAGTTTCAGTTTACCACTAAAAAGAACAGCAAATACCTCATTTTCTGTTGGTCTTTTAGTATTAATTGACCCTTCTTCGCCAGTGCCTGTTGAACCTATTATAAATTACTATCACAAATTTACTTCATCAGGACTTGAGTTAATTGTAGATATTCCGACAGGTATTAATTTAAAAAAACAAATTGCTAAAAATGCCTGGGTTATGATTGGATCTAATCAAAGTTCTTATAGTATTTTTTACGATAAGCATAATGCTTACTTAGACGGTAAAATAAGTTACAATACTATAGAATTAAAGAGTGGTCCGGCCTTTGAATACCTTTTTGCAAAAAATATTATGTTAAGCGTAAGCGGTGGAGTTAACAGCTTTTTCTCTTCCAGGATTTTTAATGACGGAGAAAACTATAATGATGCTTCAATAATAGGAGACAATAAAACTGTTCCTTATGTAAACTTTAGTTTATCACTATTGTCTTTTTAATATTAAGAAAGCGGCTTTAAATTTTCTGCTTCAAGCTACAATTGGATACAATAGCAATTGTAAGTTTTGAATACTTATTAGAAAATTTAAAGCTGTAGTTTTAAAATAAAATCAACTAATTTATGTTGAAATTATAGTATTATTTTCCGATGCAGAAATTAGCAAAAATATTCCCCAGCAATTCGTCATTAGAAACCTGACCCGTAATAAGACCAAATTGATATAAAGCCTCGCGAATATCAAGAGCAATTAAGTCGCTTGAAAGATTTGTTTCAAGTCCAAATTTTACCTTAGTAATTTCGTCTAAAGCTTTAAGTAACGAATCATAATGTCTTGTATTTGTGACTATAGTTTCGTTATTACGAAGAGCTCCGGTATTTACAAAAGAAAGTAATTCATTCTTCAAATCATCAACTCCAATATTTTCCTTCGCTGAAATTTTTAAAAGTTTCAGGTTCAAAGTTTCAAGTTTTTCATTGATCTTTTTAATCTCATTGTCGCCTAACAAATCAACTTTATTTACAACAACTAATATCGGTTTTAAAGGATATTTATTTTTAACTTTTTCAATTTCCAGAATATAGTCAGAACCTGAAACCTGAAACTTGAAACCATCAAACAAAAAGATAACAACTTGCGCCTGATCTATTTTTTCGAAAGTTTTTTTGATTCCAATACTTTCAACAACATCTTTAGTTTCGCGAATTCCGGCAGTATCAATAAATCTAAAACCAATTCCGCCAATAACCAATTCATCTTCAATAGTATCGCGGGTTGTTCCGGCAATATCAGAAACAATGGCGCGTTCTTCATTTAATAAAGCGTTTAGCAAAGTCGATTTCCCTACGTTTGGTTCTCCAACAATAGCAACCGGAATTCCGTTTTTAATCACATTTCCAACTGCAAATGAGTCGATTAAACGTTTTAAAACAAACTCAATCCGATTCAATAACTCATGAAACTGAGTTCTGTCTGCAAACTCCACATCTTCTTCGGCAAAGTCCAATTCTAATTCAATTAAAGAAGCAAAATTTAAAAGTTCTTCACGCAGTTTAGCAATTTCATTACTAAAACCTCCACGCATTTGCTGCATCGCAATTTGGTGAGAAGCTTCATTATCTGACGAAATCAAATCGGCAACAGCTTCTGCCTGCGACAAATCAAGTTTTCCGTTCAGGAAAGCTCTTAGCGTAAATTCACCCGCATCAGCCATTCTGCAGCCTTTTCTCAATAATAACTGAATAATCTGCTGCTGAATATAAGATGATCCGTGACAGGAGATTTCGATAGTATCTTCGCCGGTATAAGAATTTGGACCTTTAAAAACAGAAACCAAAACTTCATCAAGCGTTTTTAAATCATCCATAATATGACCCAAATGCAAAGTATGCGTTTTTTGTTTGGTTAAATCTTTGTTTTTGATGGATTTAAAAACCGAATTTCCAATAGTGATTGCTTCAGAACCTGAAATTCGAATTATAGCAATAGCTCCGGCTCCCGATGGCGTTGCTAATGCAACTATAGAATCTTGATTTATCATGTTGCAAAGGTATAAAAAAAGGCACAAATTTCCGAAGACAGAAGTGCGTGCACAATCGTTATTTTGAGAAATTATTAAATGTTAAATTACTGATAATTATCAGAGTGTTTTGTTTTTAGAATGAGTAAATTTGAGAGAAGAACTTTATAAACTGAAACAAAATGAAAAAAATATTATTCCCTACCGATTTTTCTGATGCCGCCACAAATGCTTTTGTGCACGCATTAGAATTTGCAAAAATTGTGAACGCCGAGCTTATTTTGTTACATACTTTTGAGATTCCGGTGTACGATAGTCAATTTTTTCCTGAAAACTATGCTTCAATTTATAGCTCGATAGAATTAGCAAAATTTGAAATGTTTAAAGATGAAATTCCAAAATTACGATCCATTGCAGCAGAGCGAAATTTAAGCGATATAGTTATAAAACACCGTTTAATGGATGGAGATTTATTATATAACCTCAAAAATGCTGTTGAAGAAGATCAGATTGATTTTGTAATTATGGGAACAACAGGCAGTTCAGACTGGACAAAATTTTTCCTGGGTTCAAATACAAGCTCCGTAATTTCAGGAGTTCAGGTTCCGGTTTTATGCGTTCCTGTAAATGCAAATTTCAAGAAAATTAAAACAATTGGATTTACAACCCGTTATCGTGATAAGGATAAAAAGGAACTTAAAAAAGTACTGAAAATCGCAAAGAAAACAAATGCAAAAGTAAAAAGTTTGTATGTTAAAACTTCAAATTCAGATGTTTCTGATGCGACCGTTAAAGAGTGGGAAATGGAATTTGCCGGCGAAAACATAGAATTTCTGGTTTTGCCAAGCGATGAAGTAAAAGAAACTATTCTTGATTTTATACTTTATAAAGACATTGATATATTAACAACCATAACGCATAAAAAATCTTTCTTTGAAAGTATTTTCGAATCCAGTTTTACAAAAAAAATCACCAAAGAAGTTTCTGTGCCTGTTTTAATCATGCATGAAGACTAAATTCAGTCTTTTTTTAATATTGATTTTATGATCTAAAAGCTATATTTGTATTTCATCAAATCAATAAAATGAATTCATATCAAAATAAAATTACCCATTATTCTGAACTTTTTAGTAAAATCAATAAAAGGTACAATAGTATAAGTTTACTGCGGCTTTTAAGTGTTTTTCTTTGTTTATTTTTGATGTTTTATTACATCAGAACAAATGAAATGCTGTACGTAGTTTTTGCTTTTCTATCTTTTGTTGGTTTTATTTTTTTGATGAGAATTCATTCCCGTTTATCATTTCAAAAACAAATTACAACAGCACTTTTACAAATCAATGAAAATGAAATTTCATTTTTAAAAAGAGAAAAGCTTCCTTTTGAAAACGGAATCGAATTTAATGATTTTCATCATCCGTATGCGTACGATTTAGATATTTTTGGCGAACACTCCCTGTTTCAGAATTTAAACAGAACAGCGACTTTCGTCGGAAAAAAAACACTCGCAAATCAATTATTGAAACAGTTTTCTAATGAAACCATTTTAGAAAATCAGCAAGCTATTCATGAACTTAAAACAAAAATAGACTGGCGACAGGATTTTTTGGCTTTAGCAATGGTTAGTAATGATTCTAAAAAATCGTATGATTCTATAATCTATTGGAATTCATTTAAAAATAATTCCTTACCTAAAGTTTTAATTGCACTTTCAATTATTCTTCCTGCTTTGTTTTTTGGGTTTTTAGCAGCCTACTTTATTACTTCAAAAACAATTTTATTATCGTATCTCACGTATATTTTTATTGCAAATATGATTGTTTTGGGAAGATCATTAAAACGAATTCAATCGGAAATTGCCAAAGCAGATAACGTTGATAAAATCATCAGACAATACAGTTTATTAGTCGAGAAAATAGAAACAGAAAATTTTCAATCCAAAAAATTAATCGATCTGCAGCAAAAGCTTATTTTTAAAAATGCAACGGCAAGCAAACATTTAAAAGATCTGTCTGAACTGTTTTCGAGAATGGATACTATTAGCAATTTTGTTACGGCAATTTTGTTCAACGGAACTTTTCTATTTAATCTGCATGTTTTAAAAGCACTTTTAAAATGGAAACAAAACTATTCTGAAGAACTTGAAAAATGGATCGATATTATTGGTGAATTTGAAGCCCTGAACAGTTTAGCAAATCTGGCTTATAATAATCCTGATTTTGTTTTTCCGGAAATCAATTCCCAGTATAAAATTAGCTTTAAAGATTTGAGTCACCCATTATTAAATCCCGAAACCAGAGTAGGGAATGATACGCATTTTTATCCTGAATCTTTCATGATTTTAACAGGCTCCAATATGTCCGGAAAAAGTACTTTTTTAAGAAGCTTGGGAGTAAATATGGTTTTAGGCGGAATTGGTTCAGTGGTTTGTGCTTCAAAAGCTAACATTCACCCACTTCCAGTTTTAGTTTCAATGCGATTATCTGATTCTTTAGCAGATAGCGAATCGTATTTCTTTGCCGAAATTAAGCGTTTAAAGCAAATTATGGACGCTCTTGAAGAAAAACCGGCTTTTGTTTTACTAGACGAAATTTTAAGAGGAACAAATTCTGACGACAAACGAAACGGAACAATTGAAGTAGTAAAAAAGATAATTGCAAAAAAAGCAATTGGCGCAATCGCAACACACGATATCGAGGTTTGCTTAACAACAAATGAATATCCTGATATTTTAACCAATCAATGTTTTGAAGTCGAAATTAAAAACAACGAACTCCATTTTGATTACAAACTCCGTAACGGAATTTGTAAAAACAAAAGCGCCACTTTTTTAATGCAGAAAATGGGAGTTATTTAATTTTAGATTTTTAGATTTTAGATTTTTAGAGTGTAGATTTTAGACTTTAGACTTTAGACTTTAGATTTTTAGAGTGTAGATTTTAGATTTAACTTAGTTTGTCACCGTTTAGTTTGTCATCCTGACGGAGGAAGGATCTCCACAAGTAGCTCGACAAAGATTGTATTTTAACTCTGCGGAGTCTCTTACGAAGATCCTTCCTCCGTCAGGATGACAAGATTGTGTGTAAATCTAAAATCTGCAATCTAAAATCTGCAATCTAAAATCTGCAATCTAAAATCTAAAATTACTACTTCTGCACTTCTCTAATCGTATTTACAAAAGCTTCAACCGGCTGCGCTCCTGAAACTGCATATTTTCGATCAAAAACAAAAAACGGAACTCCTTGCACGCCAATTTCCTGTGCTTCTCTAATATCGCTTTTTACATCGCTTAAATAAAGGTTTTCATTTTCTGTAACTTCTTGCACTTCTTTAGAATCTAAACCTGCTTTTACGCCTAATTCTATTAAAGTTTGAGGATCGTTTAAATCTTTTCCTTCAGTAAAGTAAGCCTTAAAGAAAATTTCTTCCATTTCGTCGCCTAGCTTTTTAGCTTTTGCCAAATGTATAATGCGATGTGCGGTAAGTGAATTGGAGATAATAGCTTTATCAAAATGATAATCTAAACCAACGCTTTTTGCGCGTTCTACAACACCTTTATGCATTTCTATTGATTGTTCAACAGAAATACCTTTTCGCTCAGCCAGAAACGTATAAACGTCTTTTCCTGATTGTGGCGTAATGGTTGGATCAAGTTGAAAGCTTTTCCACTCAATTTCAAATTCATTATCTGGAAATTCAGCTAAAGCAGTTTCCAGTTGTCTTTTTCCGATATAACAAAACGGACACATGATGTCCGACCAAATTTCTATTTTCATTTTGCAAAGTTAGAAAAAAAATGTTTTGGGTTTAAAGTTTCAGGTTTCAAGTTTAAAGTTTCAGGTTTCATGTTTCAGGTTTTCACTGAACGCCAAACCCGACATGTTTTTAAAACCTGTCGGGTTTATATCATCGTCAAGTTAGTTTGTCATTGCGAGGAACGAAGCAACCACACTTAAAAACACTTTATGGATTCAGCAAATGCGGTTGCTTCATTCCTCGCAATGACTTAAAAAAGGTTAAAAATAAAAAACCGCAACTCTTTATGAGAATTGCGGTTTCCAGGTATAAAAAATGGTTGGTTAATAGCGATGTTTTTTTTTACAATGATATGTCTTTAATTTGAAACTAAAAAAAATCCCTGTAACAAAAAGAAGTTTTGATGTTAACTATTTAACATTACGGGCATTACCAACATGGTAACCGTTTCTCCTTCTTCTAAGCCATCAACAGGGGTAAGAATCCCGGCTCTGTTTGGCAATGACATCTCTAACATAATCATATCTGATTGTAAGTTGGTCAGCATCTCCGTTAAAAAACGTGAGTTGAAACCAATTTGAAGATCATCTCCTTGATAATCACAAGTTAATCTTTCTTCGGCTTTGTTAGAGTAATCGATATCTTCGGCAGAAACATTTAATTCAGCTCCTGCAATTTTTAAACGAATTTGGTGTGTTGTTTTGTTTGAGAAAATCGCAACACGACGAACAGAGCTTAAAAATAAAGCACGATCGATCATTAATTTATTTGGATTTTCTTTTGGAATTACCGCTTCGTAATTTGGGTATTTTCCGTCGATTAAACGACACATTAAAATATAATTATCGAATGAAAAAGTCGCATTCGAATCGTTGTATTCAATTTTTACTTCTGCATCAGAAGATCCTAAAATACTTTTTAAGATATTTAAAGGTTTTTTAGGCATAATAAAATCTGCAACCTGAGATGCTTTTACATCTGTACGGGCATATTTTACTAATTTATGAGCATCTGTTGCAACAAAAGTTAATCCCTCTGGTGAAAACTGAAAGAAAACCCCTGACATTACCGGACGTAAATCGTCGTTTCCGGCAGCAAAAATAGTTTTGCTTACAGCAGTTGCCAAAACATCAGCAGGAACAAGTGTTACAGATGGATCTTCAAGATGTACAGCTTTTGGAAATTCTTCTCCGGCAGCATACGCTAAGGCATATTTTCCTGAATTTGAACTAATTTCAACAGTATTATTATCTTCAACTGTAAAAGTTAAAGGTTGTTCCGGAAACGTTTTTAAAATTTCAAGCAAAAGTTTAGCAGGAACAGCAACGCTTCCTTTACTTTTAGAATCGATAGATAATGTAGCAGACATTGTGGTTTCAAGATCTGAAGCTGAAACTGTCAACGCATCATTGTCTAGTTCAAATAGAAAGTTATCTAAAATAGGCAACGTATTGTTACTGTTGATTACACTACCTAAAACTTGTAATTGTTTTAATAAGTACGAACTCGATACTATAAATTTCATGTCTTTTGTTTTATTTTTTTGCTCTTTTCTTTAGTTTTTATTCAACTAAGATACGTTTTACAAATATATCGTAAACAATCTTAGTTTTGCAATTTTTTTATTAACATCTATTTGCTGTATTTTCTTTTTCGAATGTAAGTAAATGCAAGTCCGAAAACCAATAAAATTGCAATTGGAAGTCCGATAGTTATGAATTGTGTTATGCTGTAATTTTCGTAAACTTTTTCTTTATCAAGTAAAGGCAGCTCAACATCTTTGCTTCTAATGTTAATAAGTCCGGTATCATCCAGCAAATAATTAATACAATTCATCATAAAATCTTTGTTATCATACAAGTTTCCTGTGCGTTGATCATAACCCAATTCTACCGGCATCATATTTTTATCTAATTGATTTCTTGCTAAATCCCCATCAGAAATAACAATCATTTTGTTTGGTTTTCCTTTTGCAATGAAATCATTATCTTTAAAAGGCAAAACACGATTCTCAAAAGCCGAATGGAAATTCCCTTCCAATAAAACCGAAAGCGGTAAATTTCCTTTATTTAAATAATCCTGTGTAGCCGTTTTTTCGGTTACCGTATTCAGGTTGATTTCTGCCGGAGTTCCAATTGTTTTAGAATAGGGAGACGATTGCAGTAAAACTGTTTTTTTAATTCCGTTTTTCAAAGTATCAATCGGGCTTGCAAAGTCAAACCTGATTCCGCCTAAATTTTTCACGATTGGATGTTTGCTTGTTGGATAAACCAGTGGTGCAAATTTCCATATAAAATCCTGATATTGAGTTGCGCTTCCTTGTTCTCCGGTTGCTAATTTTATCGGACTTCCTTGTTCATCTTTTACCAAATCAGGATTAATTCTGAAACCGTATTTAAAGAACATATCATTCAAATTCAAATCTCTCGGATACGCCAAAGTAGCTCCTGATTGATTGTATAAACTGTCCATATCGGCCGCAACCTGATCGATTAACCATAATGTTTTTCCTCCATTCATGATAAATTGATCTAAAACCTGCTTTTCTTCGTCAGAAAAAGTTTGTGTTGGTTTTGAGATTATGGCTAAATCATATTTCTTTAAAGCTTCTAAACTTCCTGTTGGATTTTTAGCGACAGAATCTAATGTAAAAGGACCAATATAATAGCTTTCGCGAATTTGCATCAGCATTTTGGCAATATGAATTTCGTTTATTTCGCCATTTCCTTTTATAATAGCTACTTTCTTTTGTTTGGCTTTGGTGATTTTATTAATCGCATCAGCAATCGAATATTCTAAATGCTGAATAGAACCCACAACTTTTTGCGTTGTCGAAGCGCCCATAATATTTTTCAACAAAGGAATATTAACTTCTTTATTGTCATATACGGCAACTGCCCACGGAAAAACCATTGCTTGTGATTGTTTTCCTTTATCGTCAACAGTGATGTTTATTGGCGTTAAGCCTTTTTGATAAAGTGATTTTATAACTGCCATGCTTTCGTCTTCGTTTTCCATTGGATTTACGAATTCGAAAACAATATTGCTGTTATACGCCTGAAATTCTTCTAGTAATTGTTTGGTTTCCTGCTGTAAACGTCTGAAATCTGCAGGCAAATCGCCTTGCATGTAAATTTTTATGGATAATGGATTTTTAACTTGCTTTACAATATTTAAAGAAGTTTGGGATAAGGTATATCGTTTATCTTTGGTCAAATCAAAGCGGTGGAAAAACAAACTTCCCAATAGATTTAAAACGATTAAAACCAAAACCGTAATACCTAATTTTTTAATATTTTGTTGATTAGATGCTTTCATTAGGCTTTAAAAGATTTTAATTGGTAAACGGTAAACGACAAAAATAATACGGTGATGCTTAAAAAATAAATAACATCACGAGTATCAATAACGCCCCGACTCATACTTTTAAAATGATCCTGCATTCCTAAAACGGGAATAATATTGTTGAAACCAGGAACTAATGTTGCGATACCTTCAAAACCAAAATAAAAAAAGAAACATAAAAAAACCGCAATTATAAAAGCGACAATTTGATTTTCAGACAGGGTAGAAGTAAAGATTCCGATAGCAGAATAAGCAGCAATTAAAAATAATAATCCGAAGTAAGAACCAATCGTGCTTCCCATATCGATATTTCCTTCCGGTAAACCTAAATTCGAAATTACTTTTACGTAAATAAAGGTTGGAATAATTGCTAAAATAATCAGAAATAGAGAACCTAAAAATTTTCCGTTTACGATTTCCCAAATTGATAATGGTTTGGTTAAAAGCAATTCAAGTGTTCCTTGTTTTTTTTCATCAGAGAAACTTCTCATTGTTACCGCCGGAATAAGGAAAATCAAAATCCACGGTGTTAAAGTGAAAAACGGAGTCAAATCGGCAAAACCGGTATTCAATATATTGTAATCTCCTTCAAAAACCCATAAAAATAGTCCGTTGCTAATTAAGAAAATAGCAATGACCAAATAGCCAATAGGAGAACCAAAAAAGGACTTTATTTCTCTTAAAATGATTGATTTCATTTATTTTTTGTTTAATCGTTTGAACTGTTTAATCGTTTATTTGTTTGATTCGTTTAATCGTTTCTTTGTTTATTTGTTTCAAGTTTTAGGTTTCAGGTTTCAGGTTCGACCAGCTTTGCGACCTTTACGATTTCTAAAATCTTTAATATATTCTTTGTGCTCTTCGTGGTTAATTCATTTCCAATTTTCAGACCCGTCATATAACCTGAAACATGAAACTTGAAACCTGAAACCTGAAACAATTTATGCCAAAGAAACCACTTTGTCAACGCTCCACGCTTCGGGCTTTGCATTAAATAGCTTTTTTGTAAAATCCCAAACGGTATTGAATAATTCAGATTTTCTGTAATTTTCTAAATCAGTTTCTGTTTCCCAATAACTATATGTGAAAAATATGCATTTGTCATTTTTATCCTGATACAATTCTAAAAAACGATTTCCTTCTGCATTTCGTATTTTGTCTTTTACGGATTCAAAATTCTCCAGAAAATCAGGGATTTTTTCTTCGTGAAAACTCATTTTTACTATTCTGACAAACATATTTTAATTTTAGATTTCTGATTTTAGATTTTAGATTGAAAACCTTTTCAGGTGCGCAAAAATACCAAAATAGATTGTTCTTTTTAGGAAAATTTAAAATATTATGATAAGCTTATTTTCTCATGCTTTTGACACAATATTGTCATCTCGACGGAGGAGAGATCACACCAGGAACTCCGCAAAGAAAATCTCCAATCTTTATCGATTACAAGTGATTCGTTGGTTCCTCAGGATGACAAACTAAACGGACAAACTTTGTGTTCTTCGACTTCGCTCAGAGTGACAATCAAAGTCAAAATCTAAAATCTAAAATCAGCAATCTAAAATCTATAATCATTACAAAAACTGCACAGTAATCACATCACGATAATTTAATCCCAGCAAACTGTTTGCAGAACCTACTTTTGAAGGATTGCTTCTAAATATAGCAATCTCAAGAAATCCTGCTTCATTAAAAATCGCTAGTTTTTCGCCTTCATACGTTTTAATTGGATATTTCTCAGAAGTTGCAATGTCAGAATAATTAGGAAGAATCGTTTTGATGCTTTTCGGTTTCATTACAATTTCGTACGGACGCCCTTTTGCGACTTCCAGAAATTGGTTTTTAGAAATATTAGTTATAATGTTTCCAAAATGATCAATATAAATTACATATCCTTTTAGTGAATTTCCATCATTTGAAACTACTGCCTGCAATTCGGTTATTTCTTTGATAGCAGTAATTTCTTTTCCTATTACATTCAATAATCCGCCTTTTGCAATATGGCAGGCAACTTGTATAAAAATATCCATATCTGAGGATTCCGGCGGAAAACGATCGTGAATATTAATTGCAACAATTTTCTCCGGAACGATTTTCTGCGTGAGCATACTTAAAATTCCGTTATCGGCACAAATAAAGTAATGATCGTTCCATTGCATGGCGATATGCTGGTTCTCTTTATTGCGCTCAATGTCAACACCAATAAGGTGTACGGTTCCTTTTGGGAAACTTAAATACGATGCTCCAACAATGTAACTTGCTTCGGCAGTATTAAACGGATCTATATCGTGCGAAATGTCAATAATTTGAGCCTCTGAATATTCAGATAATATTTTACCCTTTAGCGAACCAACAAAGTGGTCTTTTAAGCCGTAATCGGTAGTAAGGGTAATTATTGACATAATTTTGTTTATAACTATTGGTAGTTTTTAAATCTAATTTTCATTAAATTTGAGATATGCAAATCTAGTAATACTAAATACAAATTGAAAGAAAGAAAAGACAATTTGCATTTTTTAAAACAAAGTAACTGTTTCAATAGTCTCAGTAATCAGTTTCAGTTTTTAGTCTTTGAAAAAAGGTGACAGAACTGATATCTGCGACAGGAAACTGTAAACTAAAAAAACAACCCGACAGCAATAGATTTACAAAAACAAATTTATTTTTAATTTAAAACTACCTCATTTGAACGAAAGAATAATCGAGCTCATAGACATCGCTCCAAAAGACTTTTGGGGCGCTCAGGACACTCATCTTGAAATAATTAAAAAGTATTATCCAAAGCTTAAAATCGTTGCGAGAGGTACTACTTTGAAAGCGTTTGGCGAAAAAGAAGTTTTAGATGAATTCGAAAAAAGGTTTCAAAGGCTAATGCTTCATTTTACCAGATACAACAACATTGATGATAATGTTATCGAACGTGTAATTATGAGTGATGGTCAGGATGAAAGAAAATCTTACGATCATGACAAAATTTTAGTGCACGGTGTTGGCGGTAAAATAATTAAAGCCATGACGCCTAACCAGCAATTACTGGTAGATACCATCAAGAAAAACGATATGGTATTTGCGGTTGGTCCCGCTGGAACAGGAAAAACGTATACAGGTGTGGCAATGGCGGTTAAAGCGCTTAAAGAAAAAGAAGTAAAAAGGATCATACTAACGCGTCCGGCGGTAGAAGCAGGAGAAAATCTTGGTTTTTTACCCGGCGATATGAAAGAAAAACTGGATCCTTATATGCAGCCTCTTTATGATGCTTTGCGCGATATGCTGCCTAATGAAAAGCTCGAAGATTATATTTTGAAAGGAATTATTCAGATTGCGCCACTGGCATTTATGCGTGGGCGCACACTTGATAATGCCTTTGTAATTCTGGACGAGGCGCAAAATACAACCCACTCACAAATGAAGATGTTTTTGACTCGTATGGGAAAAAACGCCAAATTTATGATTACGGGCGATCCTGGACAGGTCGATTTACCACGCAGAACTATTTCTGGTCTGAAAGAAGCAATTTTGGTTCTGAAAGACGTTGACGGAATTGGAATTATTTATCTTGATGATAAAGATATCGTGCGTCACAGATTAGTGAAAAAGGTAATCGATGCTTATAAACAAATAGAAAATCACGATTAATTTTATAGAGTGTCAAATGTAAATCGTGAAATGTGTTTTGACATTTATTAATATTCGTTTTATTCATGTTCTTTTTATTGACATGTGTAAAACGAATATTTTTTTATCTTAGAAATTCAAAAAAAATGAAACAACTAGATGATTTCTACTTAAAACAGGAAGAACCTATAAAAGGTGCACTTTTGGCATTAAAAGAAATTATTCTAAAGCAAGACAAAGACATTACAAATGTTCTAAAATACGGAATGCCGTTTTTTTGTTTTAAAGGAAAAATGTTTTGTTATTTATGGATTCATAAAAAACTCAAACAGCCGTATATTGGTATCGTTGAAGGAAAATATTTTGATGAGCCATTTTTAATTCAGGAATCCCGTTCCAGAATGAAAATTATGTTACTTGATTCTGAACAAGATTTGCCCACAGAGAAAATCGAAATGGTTTTACAGAAAGCTTTGAATTTGTATAAATCAGGAATTATTAAAGTTTAAATTATTAATAATTTAGTTTTTGAAGAAATAGTTAAATATATAATAAACTTGCATCATTTCGAGCTTTCAGGTCTTTGATTCTTTGCTCAACTGAGCTTAAAACCTTAAATTTGCATATCATAAATACTTGATTTTTAATATGACTTCAAAACTTAGGAATATAAAAGTTGTTGTAAGTGACTTAGATGGAACTTTACTCAACCCACAGCACAAAATATCCGATTATACCAAATCAATTTTTCAGGAACTTCACAATCAAAATTATCTTATCGTTGTCGCCACAGGCCGTCATCATCTTGATGCTATGGCAATTATAGAAACGCTGGAAGTGCCGGTTTATCTGGTAAGTTCAAACGGAGCCAGAATTCATTCGCCGGAAAAAGAAGAATTATTTTCATTTAATTTGGATAGTGATGTTGTAAAAGCAGCCTTAAATGTTGAGATTGATCCTGAAATTACGGTTGTTTTATTTAAGGAAAATGTTTGGCAAACGAATAGAATCAGTGAAAAATTAAATGCTTTTCAGGCTGAATTAAAATACCATCCGGAATTGGTTGATTATAAAAATCTGGAAGATTTTGGAGCAATTAAAATTTTCTTTTCTTGTGATGATCACGAAAAATTAGTAAAATTAAAAGATGCAATTTTAGAAAATTCTTCAGAACATTTGCATCATGCTTTTAGCTTGCCAACTTGTTTAGAATTTATGGATAAATCTATAGATAAAGCAGTTGCAATTGAAAGAGTATTAGAAAAAGAAGGTTTTACTTTAGATGAAGTTGTTTCTTTTGGTGACGGTTTCAACGATGTTCAAATGTTATCGGCATCAGGAAAAGGATTAATTATGGGAAATGCTCCCGCTTTATTAAAAGAAACTTTGCCTGATTTAGAAGTTATAAAAACAAATGCCGAAGATGGCGTTGCAAAATATATTTCATCGAAAATTTTGAATAAAGAATTTGTCGCATAATTGACATATAAACTTTTGTTTACACAGATAATTTAATCCCGAAAGATTTTTCTTTTGGGATTTTTTGTTTCTAATTAAAGAGTACAAAACTGCAAATTATGATATTTCTTAACTTATCTCTTTGTTTTCATTATGAAACTCTCTGAAATAGTTTTAAATTTGCAATCATAAAAAACAACACAACTAAGGATAATGAGCAATACGATCACAACTACAAATTTTAATTTCCCGAATCAAAAATCAGTTTACCGCGGAAAAGTTAGAGAAGTTTACAATATAAACGACGAACTTTTGGTAATGGTTGCAACCGACAGACTTTCGGCTTTTGATGTGGTTTTACCTAAAGGAATTCCATACAAAGGACAAATTCTAAATCAGATTGCGACAAAATTCATGGAATTAACAGAAGATATTGTTCCAAACTGGTTAATTGCAACTCCGGATCCAAACGTTGCTGTGGGACATTTATGTGAGCCTTTTAAAGTTGAAATGGTCATTCGTGGCTATGTTTCTGGTCATGCTGCACGAGAATATGCTGCTGGAAAAAGACAAATTTGCGGTGTAACAATGGCTGAAGGTTTAAAGGAAAACGATAAATTTCCTGAGCCAATTATTACACCAACTACAAAAGCGGATAACGGTTCTCATGATGAAGATATTTCTCGTGAAGATATTTTAGCAAAAGGAATTGTTTCTGAAGAAGATTATATCGTTTTAGAAAAATTTACTCGTGATTTGTTTCAGAGAGGAACTGAAATTGCTGCTTCTCGCGGTTTAATTTTAGTTGATACTAAATACGAATTTGGTAAAACAAAAGATGGCGTTATTGTTTTAATTGATGAAATTCATACGCCTGATTCTTCTCGTTATTTTTATGCTGACGGTTATCAGGAAAGACAGGAAAAAGGGGAGGAGCAAAAACAATTGTCTAAAGAGTTTGTTCGTCGCTGGTTGATCGAAAATGGTTTTCAAGGTCAGGAAGGACAGCAGATTCCGGAAATGACAGACGCTTATATTGAGTCGGTTTCTGAAAGATATATTGAATTATACGAGAATATCTTAGGAGAAAAATTTGTGAAAGCTGATATCGCTAATATTGATCAGCGTATTGAAAAAAATGTGGTAGAATATCTTAGTTCTAAAAAATAAGTACTTTATTTTATTTTAGAGATTCTTCTTAAAAATAAATAAAAAATATTTAAGCTACAGATTGCCTGATTAACCTGATTTTTTAATAATCGTTTTAATCTTGTAATCTGTGGCTTTTTTTATTCTCTCTTTCTAAAATCTTTTTTGACGTTTTCTAATGCTTATGATTCTCCAATTCAAGATCATTTGTTAGTTACTTTTTGGTTAAAAGTGTATTCCTTAATGTTGTTATTTGCTGTTTATTTTAAAAATGTTAAAATATCAATTTAAGAACAGATGTATTTTCTTTCTTTTTGTATTTTCTTTTAAATTGACATATTTAGATTGTTAATTTATATTTTCCAGCCTATTTATTTGGTTTTAATTTATTTTTCGGGCTTTTTCTACAGTTAATTTTAAAGTAAAGTTAAAAAGGTAGAGGATTGCTTTTGGATTTTGTGAAGATTTTGAGATTAATTTTTGATAAAATATTCAATTAAGTGTAACATTTTTACTTTTGCTGCGTCTATTATACGGAAACATCAATTAAACGTTCTTGATATTATGAGTCTATTAACAAAACGTTAATAATTGGTTAAAACATAGTACCTTGTAATGCAAAGTATCGAATTTTAATTTACATTTGTACAAGAATTTAGAACAACCCATTATCAATCAAATATTTATCAATCAATTTAACAAAAAATCATTATGAAAAATTCAGTAATTTATTTAGGATTAGCTTTAGTAGCATTTGCAAATGTATCAATGGCTTCAAATCAACAATTAGTAGTAAAACAACCAGTTGAAGTTTCAGCTTGGGACGCAACTCCGCTAAATGTTGCTGTTAGTAAAGGTGACATCGAAGTAGTTAAAAAATTTATTGAATATGGTGCTAATGTAAATGAAAAGTCAGACGATATGTCTCCTTTAATGACTGCAGCACGTTACAACAAAGTTGAAATCATCAAAGTTTTATTAGCTAGCGGCGCTCGTCCTGGTGACAAAAACGAAAAAGGATATACAGCTTTAAAATATGCACAATTATCAAATGCAACAGAAGCTATTGCACTTTTGAAAGATTTAAAATAAGAGTTTAAAAAAAGTTTGAGTTAGTATATAAAAGCGATCTTCTTTGAGCAGAAGGTCGTTTTTTTTATTTTATGATAAATCGTAAAGTATAGAATTAAAAAAGCATTCACCGCGGTGAATGCTTTTTCTTTTAAAACCAAACCAAATTAATCTAACCAATCAATTAATTTATTTTTAAAATCACTATTCTATAGGAACATGTTTTTTGCGATTGAATACCCAGAAGATAATCGGGAATACTAAAAGCGTTAAAATAGTTGCTGTAACTAATCCTCCAATGATTACGATTGCTAATGGTTTTTGGGATTCAGAACCAATTCCTGTTGAAATTGCTGCCGGCATTAAACCAATCGACGCCATAAGTGCTGTCATAACTACTGCTCTTGTTCTTGCTTTTACGCCTCTAAAAATGGATTCTTCGAGGGAGAATTTTGCTTTCAGGTTATGATGAAATTCTGAAATTAAAATCACACCATTTTGAATACAAATTCCTAATAAGGCAATGAAACCGACTCCAGCCGAGATTCCAAAATTCATTCCTGTAATGTGCAGCGCCATAATTCCGCCAATAATAGCAAATGGAACATTCGCCAAAACAAGTAATGAATCTTTAATATTTCCGAATAAAATAAACAGAAGTACAAAAATCCCGATTAAACTTATTGGTACAACCTGCGCCAAACGTGCGCTGGCACGAACCTGATTTTCGAATTCTCCTGTCCAGCCTACAGTATATCCTGCCGGAAGTTTCATTTTTGCAACTTTTGCCTGTGCTTCGGCAATTGTACTTCCCAAATCGCGATCACGAACAGAAAATTTTACGCCAATAAAACGTTTGGTATTATCTCTGTAAATAAAAGCAGGACCGGTAATTGTTTTTAAATCGCAAATTTCTTTCAACGGAATTTTAATGCCGCTAATTGTTGGCACTTTTAGTTCGGCAATATCATTTTCATCTTTACGATATTCTTTAGAAAAACGAACTCTTACATCAAATTTCTTTTCATCTTCATATTTTTCTGTTGCTGTTTTTCCTCCAAAGGCAAGTTCTAAAACCGCTTGGGCATCACTTAACGTCACTCCGTAAGCAGCCATTTTATCTCTGTCCAGAATTACGCTAATTTCAGGCTGTCCAACATTTCGTAAAATTCCAACATCTTTAATACCCGGAATATCTTTGATTTGTTTTAAAACTTCGTTTGATAATTCATCCAGTTTATCAAGATCATCGCCATATATTTTGACGGCATTTGAAGCTTTAAAACCGGCAACAGATTCTGCAACGTTGTCAATTACAGGCTGCGAATAATTATAAGTAATTCCCTGATGCACTTTTAATTTCTGATCCATTTCATTGATCAAATCATCCATTGAAATTTTTCGGGTCCATTCAGATTTTGGTTTTAAATCGACCTGAAGCTGTATAAATCCAAATCCATTCGGATCAGTTCCGTCATTACTTCGACCGGTTTGCGACAGAACATTTTTTACTTCCGGAAAACTTTCGAGATCTTTTCTAATCATTGCCGCTGTTTTTACACTTTCAGGCAAAGAAGTACTCATTGGCAATTCTGCCGTTACCCATAAAGCACCTTCATTTAATTGTGGTAAAAATTCGGTTCCTAAAAACGTAGCCGAGAAAAATACGGTTACCAAAACCGCTATTGAGGCAATTAATGTTTTTGATTTATGTTTGAATGTCCAGGCAAAACTTTTACCCACAATTCGATCCCAGAAGTTAACAAAAGGATTGTTTTTTTCTTTTACATTCTTGTTTAAAAGAATATGTGATAAAACCGGAACTAAAGTCAAAGTAAAAAGTAATGCTCCCATTAATGCAAAACCTAAAGTATAGGCGAGAGGCGAGAACATTTTTCCTTCTACTTTTTGAAAGGAGAAAATTGGTAATAAAGCCGTTATAATAATTAATTTAGAGAAGAAAATGGCTTTTCCCATTTCAGCTCCGGTTTTTTTAATCAAACTGCCTTTTGCAATTTTATTATACGCCGTCATTCCTAATTGATGTGCACGGTGGTCTAAAACGACAAACAATCCCTCGACCATCACCACCGCACCATCAATAATAATTCCGAAATCGACTGCACCTAAACTCAATAGGTTTGCACTCATTCCCATCATTTTCAGGCACAAAAAGGCAAACAATAACGATAACGGAATAACAATTGAAACTATAAAAGTGGTTCTCCAGTCGGCCATAAAAAGAAATACGACGCATGTAACCAGAATAATGCCTTCAAATAAGTTATGCATTACTGTTTCTGTCGTGAAATTCATTAAGTTATCACGATCGTAAAAAGTTTCAATTTTTATGTCTTTCGGGAGAACATTATCATTTAAATCTTTTATTTTATCTTTTATCAAAGCCAGTGTTTCCTGCGGATTTTCTCCTTTACGCATGACAACAATACCTTCAACGGCATCATCATTATTGCCTAAACCAGTTTGTCCAACTCTTGGCATTGAACTTTCGTAAACAGAAGCCAGGTTTTTTACTAAAATTGGATTTCCGTTGGCATCATCTACAATAATGTTTTCGATATCCTGAATCGATTTTAAAAGTCCCACGCCACGCACAACAAAAGCTTGTCCGTTTTTTTCGATAATATCTCCACCCACATTTAAGTTTCCTGCATTGACAGCATTGTAAACCTGAAGTGGTGTAATATTGTATTTTGCTAATTTAATAGGATCAACTCCAACTTCATACGTTTTTGTCTGACCGCCAAAAACATTTAAATCGGCAACGCCCGGAACTGAACGAAGTTGTTTGTCAATAACCCAGTTTTGATACGTTAATAATTCCCGACTATCGCGACTGTTGCTTTTCACAATATATCTGAAAATTTCACCAGTTGGTCCGTAAGGCGGCTGAACATCCGGTTCGACATCATCTGGCAGCGAAACATTTTTTAATAAATTGTTTACTTGAAAACGTGCAAAAGTATCATCTACACCATCATCAAAAATGATTTTAATTACGGATAATCCAAACATGGTAATACTGCGAACGCTGGTCTTTTTTTGTACCGAGTTCATAGAGATTTCTATAGGCGAAGTAACAAAACGTTCTACTTCTTCGGCACTTTTTCCGTTCCATTGTGTAATGATAATAATTTGAGTATTCGTTACATCAGGAAATGCATCAATAGGCATATTTTTAAAAGAAATAAATCCTGCAACAGCCAATAATCCAACCCAAAAGAAGGTAAATGCTTTATTCTTTAGTGAAAAAGCAATAATATTTCGTATGAATTTGTTCATGTCTTATTCGTTTAAAGCGCGATAAATAAATAGCTGATTGTTTGTAATAACTTTCTCGTTTTCTTTTAATCCGCTGGAAATATAAGTTACGTCACCAACTTGTCTGTAAACTTCAACTTGTCTGGTTTCGATATTGTGACGGTCTTTAAATATCATTACAAAGTTTTTACTTTTATCAAAAACAATGGCTTTGCTTGGAATTGCAATCATGGATTGATTTTCATTAAATGACAATTTTATATTGGCATTCATGTCCGGCTTTAGCATAAAATCCGGATTTTTTAGTTTTATACGTGCCTGCATTGCTTTTGTTTCCGGATCAATAACATTGAAGATTTTATCTACTTTTCCCTTAAAAACTTTATCCGGATAACTTAAAGTGGTTACATCAGCATCAATTCCTAATTTTACTTTGTTAATATCAATTTCATTAATATTAGCCAATGCCCAAACTTCGCTGATTTCTGCAATATCAAATATATTCTCAGAGCGGTCGTTTCTTAAAAGCATATCCTGATTGATGCTTTTTTGAATGATAAAACCACTAATTGGGGCCGTAACCTCATAAATAGATCCGGCTTTAATATTATAGATTTTATAGGTTTCCTGAATTTTATTCAATTGAGACTGTGCTTTGTTCACTTCTGATTTTGCCTGAAGTACATCACTTTCTGAATTTAATTTTCCGTCAAATAATTCCTGAGCTACTTTTAAACCATTTTTTGCTACTAATAAATCACTTTTTGCATCAATAGACTGCTTTTCAAAATCAGCAATATCAGTACTTTTTATGGTAGCCAGAACTTGTCCTTTACGTACATAATCTCCAAGTTCTACATTTACTTTTACTACATTTCCGCCTACAAGCGGGTATACATCAATCATTTTATTATTGTCGGCTGTAATTTTTCCGTAAAAACTTAATTCATTTTTTACGGGCTGCGTTTGTGCTACAGCCGTTGTAGTGGTTTTTAGCATGGCGTCACTTAATGCAAAAGAGGTACTGGTTTCAGGATTTTCAACTTCCTTTTTACAGCTTGTAATTGATAAACTCACAAGAGCAATTCCTATAATTAGTTTATATTTCATTTTATTTAGTTTTAAAATAAGTCTTTGTTGATTGTACTATTTAATTCTTCGCCGGAAAGTGCTACTTTTTTCTTGAGTTCGTTTAACTGAACAGCTGCCTGATTATAACTTTCCATAAAATCTGTAAATTCCAGTAAACTGATATTTCGTTTTTGAAAATTGGTTAAAATTCCGTTGTACACAGCTTCAAAATCTGAATTTACAGTTGGTTTAATAACAATGTAGTTTTTACGGGATTCATCCCATTTATTCCATGCCGATGTGATTTCGGTTTGCAATTGCAGGTCAAAATTTTGTTTTTCAACTTTCGACTGTTCTAAAATAGTTTGAGCATATTTAATATTTCCTTTGTTTTTGTTCCAAAGTGGTAACGGAATTCCAAGTGTTAAGTTTGCTTCTTTATTAAAAGCGCCGCTTCGTTGGTCGTAATTTGCGCCTACAGTAATATCAGGAACAGAAAGTGATTTTTGCCATTTTACATTCAATTCATTTGCTTCAATATCTTTTTGTTTGGCTAAATAATCGGGACGATTTACAATAGCTTCATCTTCAAATGCTTTAAGATCAAAAGGAATGGTTTTTAGGTATTTATCAAATTCTTCTTTTGAAACTTCAGGAACCACATTTTCTTGTGAGTTCAGTAATAATTTCAGATTTCCCTGTTCTTCAATATTATCATTGACAACTTCCATGCGTTCATTTTTAAAATTCAGATAAAGCGATTGCAAGCGCACAAGATCTCTTAGCGGAAGATTTCCTTTTTGTACCTGAACGGTATATGAATTGATTAAATCTTCGATATGAGTAAGTTGGTTATCTGTCGTTTCAAGGCTTTTTGTATTGTAATAAACAGTATAAAAACTTTTGCGCAATTGAAGTTTCAGTGTCCTTAAAAGATCATTAAACTGTAATTCAGCCAGTTTTTCATTGGTTTGCGCGAGCTTTATTTCATTGCGTTTTTTCCCGCCTAAATAAATAAGCTGTTCAACACCAAATGCTTTTTGTCCTTCTTTTCCAATATCAAAATATTGATTTCTTTCAGGATTATAAGCATTTAATTCGGCAGTAATTGTGGGATTATCCCAAATTCTGGCTTGAATCGTTAATGCTTTTGAAGCATCTATATTATATTGAGATGCCAACAAAAAAAGATTTTTACTAAGAAATTGGCTTTCACAGTCTTGAAGTGTAACTGTTTTTTGTGCCATAATTACCTGATTGAATAATGCAAGTAACAATAATGCATATAGTTTTTTCATTGTATCAATTTTAATTTGTACAAATATGCTATCAGCAGACTTTAAGACACCTTAAAATCTACCTTAAAATTAGCTTAAAAATAATTACGAATGAAAAAATAACCGAAATAAATTCGTGTTAATATCTGGAATACTGTAAGTTATAGATGCGTTATGAAGATTAAGAATACGCTGAACAATACGTAAACCAAGCCCAAAGCCAGAAGTTCCTTTTGAATTTTTGCCACGCATAAATGGCTGAAATAGATTTTTTTGCTCGTTTTCAGTTAGTGTCCTTCCTGTGTTAGAAATTAAAATAACAAGATTGTCGTTTTCAGTACTGATTTTTACATTAGCTTGTTTATTATCAGAGTAAACGCAGGCATTTTTTAAAACATTGCTTATTGCAATTTCAAGCAGGTTTTTATTTCCTTTTATTTCTAAAGCTGTATCCAGATTTTCATTTTCTTCCATTTCAAAAAGAATAACAAAATCAGGAAAACTTTTATTTAAACTCTCAATAGCAGAAAATAAAATTTCATCCATTCTTTGAACTTCATGATTCTCCTGATTTTTATTGTCAATTTTAGACAGGATCAATAGTGAATTAATCAATTCTGTTAATTGATTTACATCAGATAAAATCGTTTTTAAAAAGCTTTTGCCTTTTATAGATGTTGCAGGATCGTTGATTGTATTCTCAATTTGAGAAGTAATTCGCGATAGGGGAGTTCTAAGTTCGTGTGAAGCGTGTGCAGTAAATTCTTTTTGTTTTTGATAGGAGATTTCGATACGATCCATCATAAAATTGAATTCATTTGCAATTAGGTCAATTTCATTTTTATTGCTTTTGGATGCAATACGAGTGTCTAGATTATTCTCGTTTATATTTTTAATTTTTTGATGAAATACATTTAAAGGGTTCATTGCTTTTTTTACCATAAATGAAGTTAGAACCCAGCAAATACAGGTAAAAAAGATATACGATATAATTAAAGTATATCTAAGAAAAAGCAATTTTCGTTTACCATAATTATCTGTAGCAGATATAAGGGCATAAAAATCTTTGTCTTTAGTATCATAAAAAACACCATAAACTTCATAATCGCCTTGTTGTTTAAAGAAGGTTTTGTTTTTCTTTAAATATTTTAAATCATCAATCGACCAGTTAACTTTAGCATCATCAATACTGCTATAAATAAGTTTGTAATGAGAATCAAAAACCAATGTTTTCTCATCATACAATTTATTAATCGAATTTTGATCAATCACTTTTAAAAGCTCATCATCGACTTCTTTTACATTTACTAAAAGCTTTATATTTGAAAGTGCCTTAATTTCTAACCGATCCCGGAATTCTTCTTTTCTAAAATTCGAGTATAAAACAAATATCAATGTCGAAGCCAACCCAAAAAGGATTGTAAATAATAAACTTACTAAAAGTGATATTCGATTTTTTAATGTCATTCCTGATCGCTTAAATAATATCCGTAACCAATTTTTGTTCGAATTAATTTTGTTTCATGGTCTTTATCAATTTTCTTTCTTAAAAAATTAATATAAACCTCTATTGTATTTTGATTGGTTTCTATATGATAATCCCAAAGTTTTTCGGCAATAAATTGTTTAGACAATACTTTTCCTTTGGCGTGAGCTAAAATTAAAATGAGTTTAAACTCTTTTGGTGTTAATTTGATTTCTTCACCAGAGCGAAATACTTTCATTTCATCCTCCAGAATTTCTAAATCCTCAAGAACAATTTTGTTGTCTGTTTGCTGCGGAATTTCTTTTCGTCTTAAAAGAGATGAAATTCGGGCATACAATTCTTCAAAATGAAAAGGCTTAACCAAATAATCATCGGCACCATTATCAAAAGAAGCTAATTTATCTTCAATCTCACTAAAAGCGGTTAACATAATAATAGGAGTCTTTTTGTCGACTTCACGAATGCCTTTGCAAACCTCAATTCCGTTTATACCGGGAACATTTATATCAAGAATGATTAAATCATACTCATAAGGAAAGTATTTTTTCAATAATAATGAACCATCATAATAAGGAATACACTCGAATTCTTTTAAGGTAAAGAATGTTGAGATTTCTTTAGATAAAGTAAAATCGTCTTCGAGTAGTAAAATTTTCATGCTGTTTTTTATTTGTCGGTTCGGCTAATAAATAGCTGAACCGACGTTTTAAATTATTTCTTATTTAAAATAAGAAAAAGTTTCATTGTTTTCAATTTTCAATAATGACTCATAAATCAACTGAATCACATTTTCTACATCTTCCTTATGTACCATTTCTACAGTGGTATGCATGTAACGCAGTGGCAAAGAAATCAGTGCCGATGCTACGCCGCCATTACTATAAGCAAAAGCATCAGTATCAGTTCCTGTAGCTCTTGAACTTGCGTGACGCTGAAATGGAATTTCATTTTCTATGGCAGTATCTACAATTAAATCACGTAATTTATTTTGAACAGCAGGCGCATAAGCGATAACCGGGCCTCGTCCCATTTTAAGATCACCTTCTACTTTTTTGTCTATCATTGGAGTAGTGGTGTCGTGGCAAACATCTGTAACAATGGCGACATTTGGTTTAATCGTTTGTGCAATCATTTCTGCGCCACGTAAACCAATTTCTTCCTGAACTGAGTTTACAATATATAATCCAAACGGAAGCGTTTTTTTGTTTTCATGTAATAAACGGGCAACTTCTGCAATCATAAAACCGCCCATTCTGTTATCGATTGCGCGGCAGACAAATTTATTCTCGTTCAAAATCATAAATTCATCAGGATATGTAATCACACATCCAACATGAACGCCCATTGCTTCGACTTGTTCTTTAGTTTCGCAGCCCAAATCGATAAAAATATTGCTAAGTTTTGGAGATTCCTCCTTATCACGTAATCTGGTATGAATTGCCGGCCATCCAAAAACACCTTTTACAATCCCTTTTTTAGTATGAATATGAACCCTTTTAGAAGGCGCAATCTGATGATCAGAACCACCATTGCGAATAACATATAATAAGCCATCATCAGTAATATAATTTACATACCACGAAATTTCGTCAGCATGTCCTTCAATCACCACCTTAAAAGGAGCATCCGGATTAATCACTCCAACAGCCGTTCCGTAAGTATCCGTAATAAAAGTATCAACATAAGGTTTTAGATAATTCATCCAAAGTTTTTGACCTTCACTTTCGTAACCGGTAGGAGAGGCATTATTTAGGTAGCTTTCAAGAAAAGTAATAGAGGTATCTTTTAAGATAGATTTTGTGCTCATAAAAATATTTTTGCGCTAATTTATAAATTTGGTATTAGAGTTGTGTATAAATATATAATTTTACATTTAAATTATGACTCTATGAGATTTACAAGCTTTGTTTTATTTTTTATATTGATTTCTTTCACAAGTCAAGCCCAGGTTACTCCCAAAGAAAATCAGGAAATGGGTTATAAATTAACCGAACAGGATTCTATCCTCAATGATACAATCGAGTTGCCTGAGATTATTATATCTAAAGAAAAGCTGGATCCCGAAACGCAAAAGCAATTTTTGATTCTTCAAAACAGGGTTTATAAAACCTATCCGTATGCAAAATTAGCATCAGATAGATTGACAGCTTTAAATCAGGGTATGGCACGTTTAAAAACCAATCGTGAAAAAAAGAAATATTTCAAAATTGTAGAAGACTACCTTAATAATGAATTCGAAGAAAGACTTAAAAAGCTCTCCAGAAAGCAAGGTCAGATTCTTGTAAAGCTAATTCATCGCCAAACCGGAATTACAACCTATGAATTAATCAGAACTTTAAAAAGTGGTTTCAAGGCTTTCGTATCAAATACGACGGCGAATTTATTTGATATAAGTTTAAAGACAGAATATAAACCTTATGAAGTCAACGAAGATTATTTAATAGAGACAATTTTGGTTAGGGCATTTGAATCCGGAAGATTAATAAATCAAAAACCTGCAAAACCGGTTAACTATGATGATTTAATGAATCATTGGGAAGAAAAAGCAAAAACGCTCAACAAAAAATAACCTACCTATATATAAGGTACATTTTGCTACTATAATTAGGAGCAAATTACTTTACCAAACCCGACAGGTTTTTAAAACCTGTCGGGTTTACTATTGATACGCATTTATTATAATTTGAATCAGGAGCCATTTCCCGCTATCCGTTTCAATTTTTTGCTTTTTTAAAGAAAAAACCAAAAGGATTTCCTTCTGAAGCTTCGGGACTATCGGGGCCAGGCAGCGGTTTTGAGAAGAAACATTTAGTATAAAGAGCAGGAAAAAGCAGAACTTGGCGACTTTGCGCCTTTGCGCGATTCATAAAACCCAGTAAAAACAAACTTTGCGTTTTAGCGCCTTTGCGAGCAAACTACCCAAAACAGGCAAACCCCGTCAAAAGCAGGATAGCCATAAAAAAACTTCGGGTTGTAAAAAACGTTATACCAGCGAGTTATAAAAAAGATTGAAATTATATAAAAAAAAGGCTTGTAAATGTAAATAAAGGTGCTACTTTTGCACCCGCAACAACGACGGGCGTTCACTGAAATACTGGCAGGCAAATACAATCGGAAGGAAAATTTATTTTCAAAAAAGATTAAAAAAAGCTTGTGAGATTTGAAAACAGATGTTACATTTGCACCCCGCAAAACACGGAAAGTTCATTGATAGATTGGTAAGGTTTGGGAAGGAAAAAGGGAATGAAAATTTCTCAAAAAAAACTTCAAAAAACATTTGCCAGTAAGAAATAAGTTTTCTACTTTTGCACCCGCTTTGAAACACAAGCGAGACTAAAAAGAAATACACGTTCGTAGACATATTGAATTGACAGCCGCTTTAACAGAGATGTTAGAGCAAAAGAATAAGAGTAAGATAATCGAGAGATTAAAAAGAACCGATAGAGACTGATTCGAATAACAATACGATCTTGATTAATTGAGATCAACAATATACGATGAAGAGTTTGATCCTGGCTCAGGATGAACGCTAGCGGCAGGCTTAACACATGCAAGTCGAGGGGTATAGTTCTTCGGAGCTAGAGACCGGCGCACGGGTGCGTAACGCGTATGCAATCTACCTTTTACAGAGGGATAGCCCAGAGAAATTTGGATTAATACCTCATAGTATAGTACGGCCGCATGGCTGAACTATTAAAGTCACAACGGTAAAAGATGAGCATGCGTCCCATTAGCTAGTTGGTAAGGTAACGGCTTACCAAGGCAACGATGGGTAGGGGTCCTGAGAGGGAGATCCCCCACACTGGTACTGAGACACGGACCAGACTCCTACGGGAGGCAGCAGTGAGGAATATTGGACAATGGGCGCAAGCCTGATCCAGCCATGCCGCGTGCAGGATGACGGTCCTATGGATTGTAAACTGCTTTTGTACGAGAAGAAACACTGCTTCGTGAAGCAGCTTGACGGTATCGTAAGAATAAGGATCGGCTAACTCCGTGCCAGCAGCCGCGGTAATACGGAGGATCCAAGCGTTATCCGGAATCATTGGGTTTAAAGGGTCCGTAGGCGGTTTAATAAGTCAGTGGTGAAAGCCCATCGCTCAACGGTGGAACGGCCATTGATACTGTTAGACTTGAATTATTAGGAAGTAACTAGAATATGTAGTGTAGCGGTGAAATGCTTAGAGATTACATGGAATACCAATTGCGAAGGCAGGTTACTACTAATTGATTGACGCTGATGGACGAAAGCGTGGGTAGCGAACAGGATTA